>NZ_DATBUP010000201.1:0-22483 GCF_036515995.1 Pedomonas sp.
GCCCACCCCGTGGTCTCCAAGTACAGCCATCACCTGCCGCTGTATCGCCAGGCCGAGATGATGGCGGCCCAAGGCCTTCCGGTTGATCGCTCGACCCTGGCCGGCTGGGCCGGGCAGGCTGCGAGCCTGCTCGATCCCATCTATCGCCGGATCCGAGAAGAAGGCCTGAAGGCCGCCAAGATCCATGCTAACGACACCTCGGTGCCGATGCTCATGCCGGGCCCGCGCGGATGCGCGCAGGTCCAATGAGAGGCTTGGCGTTGCCAAGCAGGGGCAAGACAGCAACCGCTCGGCTGTGGGCCTACGTCGTTGATAACCAGGCTTCAGGTTCCGCAGCGCCACGGTTGGTCTGGTACCGCTTCACCCAAGATCGCAGCGGCGCTCATCCGCAGCGCGAACTGGCAGAGTTCTCCGGCCTGCTGCAGGCCGACGGCTATGCTGGATATCATAGCCTCTATGCCACGAACCAGGTCATTGAAGTTGCCTGCTGGGCGCACTTCCGGCGCAAGATCTTTGGACTAACCCTGAAACCAGCTTGAAGCCGCTGATCACGGATCTGCTCGAGCGCATCAAGGCTCTTTATAAAATCGAAGACGACATCCGTGGCCAGCCGCCCGAGGAGCGACGACGACAGCGGCAGGAGCGCAGCAAACCGCTGATCGATGACCTTCGCACGGCCATCGATGAGGCCCTGCGTCGCCTGTCGCCCAAGTCAGCCATGGCCAGGGCGCTGCTCTATGGGCGCAAACGCTGGGCAGCCCTGACGCGCTTCCTGGAGGATGGCCACGCGGAGATTGATAACAACATCGCAGAGCGAGCGATGCGAAGCGTGGCAATGGGGGAGTCATTGTGCACCCCTTCGTCAAGTCTATGTAAACATTGGAAGCGTATCCGCGTCAGCGAAGCGATACGGGCGATCTTTTCGGGCTGCGGCGGATTTGATTTGCGGTGATTGCAGATCCTCGGCGCGGATTTGGAAGGGGGCACCAAGTACGACCTGCTCTGCGGACAGAACGCCCGTTTTAATGAGGCCTCGTATGCGGTGATTTATAACGCCCAACGCTTTTGCGGCCTCCGTCATCGTCAGCCAGACACCGTCTTTTTCAGCGGACTGGTAGGCGTGGATTCCCCGCACCCGGCGCACGGACGCAACACGGTGTGCAGTCCAGGTCTTGCCTTGTCCGGTGGGTATACCCATTCGATTGAGCGACGCCGCAATATGCTCGTCCGACCAGCGTCCTGCCATGCTCCGCATCACCGCCAACGCGTCCTCGGTCGTTGAGCAGCCGTGTTCCCCGCTCTGGGGTTTGCGCACTTTTAATTCCGAGTGCTGGCCGCCCCGCCAATGGATGGTGAGGATCACTTCACGGGCCACATCATCAACATCGACAACAATGTCCGCGATCAAGGTGCGCAGCAGCTGCTGACGCGCCCGCATCGTAACCTCGGGAGCGTTCCAGGCCGCTGACAGATTGTCTGCCAGATCCGAGAAGCTTTGCGGGTCGACCTCAAGGGTCGATGGATTCCCCATGGGCTGGCGCGCTTCCAGGTCTTGCACGCGGCGCAGAGCGGTCTCCCAACTCTTCTCCAATTGCGCCGCAATCAGGCGATTGTCGGGATCGCAGGCAGCATAGCGGCGCTCGGCAAGGCGGGCCTCGTAGCGGGCCTGTTGGAGTTGCAGATCAAGGATCTGACGCTGATCTTCCTGTCGTTTCCGGTGCATACGTTCTGCCTCGAACGTGGCTTTGATTGTCAAAGGCTCGACCGCCCGCAACAATTCACGCGCGACAGCAGCATCGACCCTTGGGCCGCCAAAGGTCATGCATCGCGGCAGACCCATCATCAGGTTCGGCTTGTCACAGCGGTAGACAGGCCGGCTTGGCGGCCTGCTGACATAAGAGACGCTCAGTCTGCGTCCGCACCGTCCGCAGATCAGAAGGCCAGAGAGTAATGCTCTGCCGCCTCGGCCGGACTTCGCGCCGCCGGTGCGGCCATGGGTGTTCAGTGCCAACTGCTTTTGATTGCGCTCATACTCATCCCAGTTGATGTACCTGTCATGATGATCCTTGATCATCACCTCCCAGGTTCCGATCGGTTTGCGATGGCCATAGCTCCGCCGCGCACGCCCATCGACAATGGCTGTTCGCTTCTCGCTCTTCCCGTAGACATAGACGCCAGCGTAGAAGGGATTCTTCAGAATAGAGATGACATTGCGATATCGGATCGGTTGCCAGATGAAACTGATCATGCGGCCTTCATCGGACGGTCGCGGGAAGTGAATCTGCTCAGTCGTCATCGCCAGCAGCACCTGGCGCGCACTGCCAAGTTCACGAAAGCGCGCGAAGATCAGCCGGATCACGTCCTGCAGGCGAATGTCAGGATCAAACCCCAGACCAGCTTCTCGGTGCCAGACGTAGCCGAAGGGGACCGACACGCGCAGTTCACCCCGGCGCGCCTTCGACCTGGCGGCATCGAGCATTCGCGCTCGCAGTATGCCGAGTTCGAATTCGCTGATGCTGCCCTTCATGCCTAAAAGCAGGCGATCATTGGGCCGACACGGGTCGTATACGCCGTCAAGGTCGATGACACGGGCTGCGGCGAGCCCGCACAGCTCAAGCAGATGATGCCAGTCGCGACCATTGCGCGCGAGACGTGACGCATCGAAGCACAACACGGCGCCAACTTTGCCGGCACACAGCCATGCGACCAGCCGATCGAAGCCGGGACGCTCCACGGTGCCGCTGGCCGATCGACCAGGATCGTCGTCGATAACCTCGACATCAGTGAAGCCGCGCTGGCGAGCAATCTCGACGAGATCGTACTGGCGCCGCTGGCTCTCCAGGTTGGTCATGACCTGGGATTGCGTTGACTGGCGCACGTAAACCACAGCCTTGCGCGTGAGCAGCGCCCCAGACCACGGTTGTGTCCGACCGGAGGCCGTCAAACTTATCTTTACGCGACGGCATCGTGATGAAGCGGACATGGGCCGGCGAGGTGCGCAACGTGTCGCTGTCGGTGGCCAGCGCGGTCAATGCTGAGGGACACCACAAAATTCTGGGCGTTTGTGAGGATACCAAGGTGAATAAGTGCGGCTGGTTGGCGTTCCCGCACCTTTTGGGTGCTCAGGGAGAGAGGGCGCGTTGCCGTCACCGGGCAGAAAGACCGGGAAGCATCCCGAGCGAACTGTAGCTGTTCCAATCGTTTCCCCTGCCAACATCAGAAATCGGCCGGCAGGAAAACGGCGAAGACCTGCTCTATCAATCGACTGGAATGCCGCTCTGGACATGTAACTCGACGGCTGTGGCTCCGATGGTTGCCGTATAGACAGCGTAGTCGATGCCACCGATGTCCTGCGTGCCCGCTGACGCCCAACCTGTACCGAGCGTCAGCGAGTCTTCGCCGTCTCCCAGTATGGTCAGGATCGAACTGCTGTCTCCGGTAATACCGAGCACATCTGCGGCCGTGAGGCTGGTGATCTCATTGCCATGCAGATCCAGTACCTCGACGTTGGAAAGCTTGCTGTCGAGTTCGCTTCCCAGAAGGCTTTCACCCTTGCGCAGATGGACCGTATCGATGCCATCCCCTGCATCAATCGTGTTGCCGGTCCACTTCAGCGTGTCGTTGCCGCTGGTCGGCATCTGAGCGAACGGATTGACAGTCATATAATCCGTGTCGGAAGTGGACGTGCTCGCCCCGTCCGTTGTGCAAGCTTCAACCCTGATCTGTATGCCGGCGGTTGCTCCGTTCTGGTCCGTCAGGGCACTACGCGCTTGCAAAAAACCCAATTGGTCAAGATCAGACTGGGTGAGGTTCGTCAGTGTATAGATGTCAGTGCCAGCGTCATAACTGACCCCAGCAGTCCTCTCGGTCGAACCAATATAGAACGAGGCAAACTCGCCCAGGCCCGTCAGTTTCAGCGTCGTCGTTTCCTGATTGGCGTCGATTGCGCCCGGCACTGACGCATCGGCAGCATCGGCCATCGACGCGTTGAGATTAAGGCGAATAACCTGATTTTCCGGGCCGAAGCTGCTGGTCGGTGCCAGTTCGACACCATCAGCCACCGGGTTGATGACCACGTCGGCCAGATCAAACTGCTGAAGCATCCCCTCGCGGAAGGCACTCTCGCGGCTGGCCACCATAACCGAGAGATTCTCAAGCGTACCGCTCCAGTGCTCGGGCGGCACGATGGCGACATAAGCGGGCAGGGAGCCATCCGGCTTGGAAATAACCCAGGTATCGCTGCCAGCATTGCTTGCCAGCGTTGCGGTTTCCGCGGAGTCACCGACATAAACGAGAAAGCCGTTCGGAACGTTCGATAACAAGATGAACTGAATATTCTCAGATCCATCTTTATCGATCAAATCCACTACGAGCCCTGAAATCTGAACTGGGTTTGATTCATTGCCTGATGATGGCGCGCTGCTTACTGTCACGCCGTTGTTGATCATGGCAACCTCGGCTGTACCCGATGCGATGCCGGTCTGCACGAGGTTAGAGCCGGCTTCTTGCGTCCGCACCAGTGCACTGAACGACACTTGGCCGGCCGTGCTGTTGTCCGGCGTATAGACGAGGTTGATCGGGGCGCCGGCGGTAACGCCGGTAACGACATAGTACTCGACGCCGCCGACCATTTCCTTCAAGAGCGCAGAGCCATTATAGGTCAGCGTGCCGTTTTCCAGGCCATTGGTGCTGCCGGCCACATCCACCTTCACATAGAGCTTGCCGTCGGTGATCGTACCGAAGGCGCCATCGGCGTCGTTCGAGACGGTGATCGTGACGGGAATGGACTCCACGCCTTCGTTGATAGTCGTAGCTGAAATCGAGATGATGCCTGCGTCCGTGACCGGGTCGACCGGTACAGTCATGCCCTCAATGATGGCCCGCTCGAAGATGCCGCCCGGCACGGAAACCGTGAGGCTTGCATCAAAGTTAAAGCCGCCGGCCGTGTTGTTCTCGTTGCTGTTGGCAGGCGGGGTTACCTTGATCCCCTGAAGCAGACTCTGCAGCGCGGCGTTGGCATCGCCGCCGTCCAGGACCGTGACGGCCGCCGTCCAGACCTCCTCTCCGTTCACTATCGTCATTCTCATGCCCTCGATGCTTGTGCCTGGCGGAACATCCATGAGGCTGACGGTAAAGGTGTTGGCAACGCTCGGGTCGGCGACCTCGACCTGTGCTTCGATCATGTCCGAGAGCAGAAACACGGCGTCCTCGGTCGCGTGGGCGTTGGTGTAATCCCACTTGACGATGTGCGCCGGAATCGGCCCTTCGCCGCCAGCAAAGTCCGTCGACAGATGCCAGACGACTGTGTCGGACCTGATGGCCGTCTCCGCCGGCTGGTTGCCCCGGTCCTGGGTTTGCACCTCCATCGTGATGGGCACGCTGTTGAGGTCGGCGGCGTATCCGCCGACATCGAACACGACGGGGAGGTTGATGCCGCCCGTGCTGTTGATCGGCAATGCGTCGGTGCCGTCGTAGATCAGCAGCCAGGTGCCGCCACCGTTGTATTCGGCGCCCTCCACCGAGACGCCGTCGGGTACGCCCTCGATAATAACACGGATCACCGTCTCGCTGCCATCGGCATCTGCGGTGCCGGCCGCGCTGCCCGCATCAGATACGGTTGCAATGTTCAGGGTCACCGTGACCCGATCACCAGCCGTAAGGCTTGCCGTATCGAGCGCGGCATCGTCGCCGGTGTGCGCATCCGACACCAGGGTCGTGCCCGCGGAGCCTCGAATGTCGATGATCGAGACATCAACCTGGTCGGTCACCGGATTGGCGGTGAGCTCGAAGGTAGCGTCGTGGACCGTTGCATTGCTCGTGCCGGCAGAAATTGCCCCAAAACGCGCGTCCGTGACTTCGTATTTGAAATCAAAAGACCCGAGCGGGCCGTCGAGATTGGAAGCGCCTTTGGCCGCGAGCTGCCCGATCTGGGCATTGGTCAGGACATAGTAGTCCTGTCCGCCGAAATTCTGGATATCAAGCCCGGCGGCCGACAGCTTGGTCGTGCCCAGGTAAAGCGTGAAGTTGGCGCTGTCCGCATCATCCGTGGCAATCCACACTCTCGTCAGCGTCTCGTCGGTATCGCCGTTCTGGTGGACGATGCCAAGGCCGAGCGGCGTCAAGGTGTCTTCATCCAGGGTTGCGCTGGTGGTGGCCGTGGCCTCGGTCGAGGGCGTCACCGTGATCTTGACCGTCGTCGGGCTGCCGGTCAGCGCGTTGCCGTCGTTTTCAGTTGTCACCGGGATAACCGTCAGGGATTGCGTGCCGCTGAAGTTGGCAGGCGTTGTCACCTGAGCGGTATTGAACTGCTGCTGGGTGAGCAGCCAGACGCGGTTCGCACCGGTGCCATCAACGAGCATGGTGCCTTCGGTGAGCGAGAAGCCCTCCGGCAGGCCCGTGACGCGCAGCGTCAGCACTTCTGACGTGTCGTTGTCGTCCAGGCTGATCGTCAGCAGCTCCTTCAGGAGAACCTGGTCCGAGCCGCTGTCGAGCGCCGCCTCACTGTATGTGGTGTCAATCGGGGTCAGGGTTGCAGCATCTGCAACGCCTCGGAGCGAGACTTCGACAGTCAGATTCTGCGCATCCGAGATATCGCTGCCGTCGACCGAATGGGCAGAGACGCCCAGCGTAAAGCTCTTGTTGCTGTTGTGCGGGGGCTGGAGGGCAAGCGGCTTGCTGGCGTCGAACTCTTGGATGGTGACACTGCCTGCCGTGACGGTCTGGAGCACGCCATCGTAGTAAAGCTGGGCGCCCGCTGGAATGTTGGAGATCGTCACGGTGAACGTCTCGGATGGATCCGAACTGGTGGGTCGGATGTTGAGGGGGATCGACGTATCTTCAATCCCGGCGATGCGGGCGTTCAGAGCAACGGTCACATCATCGGCCACCGGGTCGATGATGAGGTTCGACAATACCGCCGATCCTGAGATGGCCTCAGCTGTCGTCCCGGTATCTGGGTCCGCATCGAGGGTATAGGCCTCGACCTTGATCTTGAACGAGCCCGAAAGATCCTTCGGCGCCTTGAACTGCAGCGTGTCGAGGTACGCGGCAGGGATATTGACGGCCGTTCCGTTATAGGGAACCGTGACCCAGGCGCCGCCATTCTCGCTGGTATCGCCGTTCGTTGAATAGCGGAACTGTGCGCCCTTGGCATCACTCGCGCCGCCATCGCCTGCGATCAGCTCGGGCGTCAGCCGTGCGAACAGTTGCTCGTCCCCGTCCTGATTGCTCCAGCCGTCCTTCAGGTTGAAGCCGCTGGCAGTGCCGAGGGTGAACCAGGTGTCTTCAGCGCCGGCGCTGGTGTAGGAATGACCGGCCGTCATGGTAACGTCGTCAATGCCGTCGGCGTTGGAATCGCCGCCGACAGTCTCGGCCACCGGTGTCACGGTGACTTTGACCGGCAGGGTGGTCGTTGTCGTCTGGGTGACGTCGCTGCCGTTGATGCTGACAGTATCCGCCGTCGTTACCTTGATGTCGATGGTCCGGTCCGTGCTGCTGTTGCCAGGCGCCGCAATCCGGAAACCATCGAGCACGGCCTCGCGCCCGGCCTGCGTCAGGCTGGCGTCGAAGGAAATGGTGTAGGTAGTGCCGACAATGCTCGTCGTATAGCCGGTGGTGCTTCCCGTCTCCGAGACGGTCCAGCCGGCCGGCACCTCGAATTCCACCTGGGTGATGATCTCCGAACCGGCGCCGCCGCCGTCGGTCACGGCAATGCCGGACAGGAACGCGGCAGAGGCATCCTCCGTCATTGATACATCCGAGGCTGTGACGTCGCCGCCGACCGGTGTCACATGCAGGTTCAACGTGACAGAACTCTGCTCCACGGCCCCCTTGGTTGCACCGGCACCGATGCCGTCCGCATCCCTATCCTGAGCCTTCAGGGTAACGGTGATTGTCACATCGCCACTGAAGTTGAGCGGCGGGGTGATCACCATGGCGGGTAGACCGGTTGGAGATGTGCTGAGGCCGGGAGCTGCCACGGTGACAGTCGGGTTTTCTGCGGTGACAGTCACGCTATTGACGGTCGTCCCGATGGGCAGGCCCGAAATCTCGAACCAGCGTTCCTCGGATCCATCCGTATCCGGGCCCGCATTGCCGTCGGTGCTGCCGAAGGAAACCGTCAGCAGATCCGCCAGGTTGAAGCTCGTGTCCTCGGCAAACGTGTGATCGGTTGCCAGGCCATCGGCATCGCTGCCGTCTTTCAGCGACAGCTCGACGGGGTCCGTGACCGCCTGGACGTTGACCTTCACGGTCCTCGATGTTTGAATTCCGGCCACCCCGCTGATTGCCAGGTCATTGTCGCCAACCTCATAGCTGGTGACACGCACGGTGACCGTGAAGTTGCTATGGCTCTCGGCCGCGGGCAGAATTTGCAAAGCCTCGAATTGCGCCTTCGTCAGGGTGAGAGTAGGGCTAAGGCCTGCAATATGGTCTCCGTCCGACAGCTGGATGGTGATCGCATTGCCAACGGACGTGAAGAGCACGTTGCCGGACTCGTCAAGAAGCTGGGCGCCGGCTGGGATGCCGCTGAGCGTAATGGCGCCGAGCAGCTCCGGATTATCGCCTGGCGTGCCTGCGCCGTTCCGGTCGGTTGCATCGACAACGACAGGCGCGTTAAGACCAAGCGCGATGGCTGTGTCCTCGCTGGTCTGGATTGTAGCGGCATCCACCGTCAGCTGGGGGGCATCCGAGACCGGATTGACGACAACGGTGACTGTCGTGCTCAGGGTGTTCCCGTCGTCGGCCGTTGTCGTATAGGTGAAGGTATCCGTGCCACTGAAGTTGGCTTGCGGCTTGTAGGTCAGCGTCCCATTGGCATTAACGGTCACAGTGCCGTGCGCCGGGTTGGAGACCGCCAGGTTGGACGGAGAGGCGTCGGCGCTGGTGTTGAACGTGACGCCGGCGCTGTCTTCGTTCAGCGTAAAGGTACGGGTCGTCTCCGGCTGGTCGTCAAGCACCTTGATGGTGAAGCTGGAGCCGGCGGTATCGCCGTCTGCATCTGCCACGCCATAGGCGATGGGAAGGGCAATTTCTTCGCCATTGCCGTGATCAAGCGGGCGGGCGAGCACGAATTTGTAGCTGGCGTTTGCTGCCGCCGGGTTCTCGATGGTGGCGGTAAAAACAACGGGACCGCCTGCGCCGGCTGTTGCCGTCAGGGTGTGGCCATTTGCGCTGACGGTATAGGTCAGCGCCGTGCCGCCGGAGGTCAGGTTCAATGCCTGCAGCGCCGTTTGGGAGCCGTTGAATGTCACATCAATGCCGTCCGCCGCCTTGAGGATGGCGAGCGAACCGGTCTGGGTCAGCGCCGGTGTATTGGGATTGGTGCCGCTCGGCAGATTGGCCTCGTTTAGCGTGTCCGTGTCCGGCGTGCCGATGGAGGGCGCCGTATCATTGATCGTTACGGTCTGGCTGGCCCAGCCGCTGACGTCTCCGTCGCCGTCCTTCAGCTCGTACTGGAACGTAAAATTGACGGCGTCGTTGTCGGCATCTGAGTGGTCAAGAGACGCCTTGGGCGTAAAGCTCCACGTGCCGTCCTGATGCACGGTGAGCCGGCCGTCGTTCGTCTCAAACGTGCTGCCTTCGGGACGGTCCTGGACCTGTCCCGTCCGCACCACTCCGGCTCCATCGGTATACTGGATGAGCCAGACATGCGCACCGTCGGCGCCCTCGGCGTCATTGTCGAGGAGGAGCGCGCCGGTCACCGCGCCGCCGCCTTCCGCAACGCTCACCGGGGTCGTATCGGGATAGGCCGTCGGCACATCATCCACCACCGTCAGGTTGAGGCTGGCCGTAATGCTGGAGTCGGTATCGCTGACCGTGTAGCTGACCGGAATGCTCAGGCGCTCGTGGGTGCTGGGTGTATTGTGGTCCAGCTTGCCGGTCAGTGTCATGGTGACGCTCTGGCTGGCGCCGGTTCCGTCACTTGGGTTGTTCAACGTCAGCGTGAAGACAGGAGTGCCGCCGGCCGCGGCCGTCAGCGTGTGGCCATTGTTGCTCAGCGTATAGGTAAGGGCCGTGCCGCCCGAGGTCAGGTTCTGGTCTGCCAGGCCTTTTACCGTCGCGGCATCGAACACGACGTCGCTGATCGCATCCGCGCCTTTGGTGATCTCCAGATCAACCGTTGCCACCGGCGTGCCGCCGGTGCCGCTGCCCGTCCCTGAGATATCCTTCTCATCAAGGCTGAGGGCAACTGTATCGACGGTGGGGTTGGTATCGTCGATCTTCAGCGACTGGGTCGCGGTCGACTGCGTCTTGTCGCCGTCCTCGATGGTATAGTCGAAGCTTTCCCGAACGCCCGCGGGATTGTATTCGGTCGCATCGCTCGTGTAGCTCCATCTGCCGTCAGGGTGCACGGTCAGCGAACCATACTGGGTGTCGACCGTCGTCCCGCCGGCGAGCACGTCGGCGGTTTTCTGGCTGCCGGTTTCGTCCAGATAGGTGATCGAGATCACCTTGGCCGATCCGTCCGCACCCGCCTTGTCGTTGGCAAGAAGGTTCTGGCCAACGCTCTCGCTGCCGACGCTTACGCCGCCTTCGGCAAGCGAGACCTCCGCCTGGCTTTGGGCAATGGGGCCGTCGTCGAGCACGGAGATCTGGAAGCTGGCAGACGCCGTGTCGCCGTCCGCATCCGTCACCGTAAAGCCAAAGGAAAGATTAATCGGCGATGCGCCATGATCAAGGGGACGGACCAGCTCGAAACTGTAACCGGCGGCCGCCGTGCCCGGATTGGTCAGGGTCACGATGAAGACAACGTCGCCATTGGCCGTTGCCGTCAGCGTATGGCCGTCGCTGCTGATGGCATAGACCAGCTGCATGCCGTTCGAGGTGAGGCCCGAAGGCGCTTCTTGAGCGGCATCGAACACGGTCTCGACCGAACCACTATCCGCGCCGGTGCGAATGCCGAGCGAGCCTGTCTGGGTCAGGGCACCCGTGTCGGGATTGGTGCCCGACGCCAGGTTCGCCTCACTGACGGTGGCCGCAACGGGAGCGCCGATGGAGGGCGCATCGTCAATGATGTTGACGCCAAGGCTCGAGGCGCTGGTCTGACCGGCCACATCCTTGACGGAGAGCGCGATGTTTTCGACGTGATTGGTGGAGGCCGCGTCCGGGTTGGCGACCGTTTTTTCAAGGGTATAGGTGTAGCTCAGCGTCCCGCCGGTCGAGATGCCGCCAGTTTCGCTGGAAGATGCATACCCCGTCAACGTCAGTTTGCCCTGATCCGTGTCGATTTCAACCGGGGAGCCCGCACTCAGCGCCTTCAGATGCGCCAGGGTCAGGGTGGCGCCGCCGATCGTGATGCTGGCAAGCCCGTTGCTTGCGGACAAGGTGATGGTGCCGTTGGCGGCCGCATGTTGGCCTGCCGGCGCGTTGCTGGTGAGGCCCGCCTCATGGACGCTCATCTGTCCGGCAGCAATCCCGTTGCCGTCAACCGGCGTGATTGCTGGGGCGCCGTCGTCATTGCCGTTGATGGTGATGGTAAGGCTTGTGAACGCCCTGCCGCCTTCGCCATCGCTGATGGCATAGCTGAACACATCTGCAAGCGGCGCGCTGGTCCCGTCCAGTCCGTTCACGATCGGATTGCTGTTGTCGAGGATGTACGTGTAGCTGCCGTCGGCATTGAGGGTCAGCGTGCCGTAGGTGCCAGTGATCTGAACCCCGGCGTTTGCGGCACCTGAAAAGTCGCCGAGCCCCGAGGCCGTGCCGTTGATCACGTGCGTGACTGACAAGGCATCGCCGTCCGGATCATTGTCTGCGCCCGCAGGAGTAGCAGCGCTGCCGATGACGCCATTGGCAGCCGAGACCACCAGGTCAGGCCCATCCTCGGTCACGCTGCCGTGATCGGCCTTCGCCTCCGGAGCCGGATTGGCAACGACCCACGTGAAATTCTGCGTTGCCCTGCCGCCATGGCCGTCGTCAGCGGTGATGACAACCGTATAGGTGCCCGCCGGATTGCCGATTGTCCCTGACTGGCTGGCGGAATTGTCGATGGTCCCGCTGATGAGGCCCGTTGTCGGGTCAAGCGTCAGGCCAGCTGGCAGACCGGTTGCAGAATAGGTCAGCGTGTCGCTGGCGTCCACGTCGGCAAAAGCGCTCGTCACGTCGATGTTCGCAATCGCGTCGGCATCCAGGCTCGACTGGGCGGGCAAGCTCGCCACCGTCTCGGGCGCATCGTTGGCACCGGTGACTGTTACGGTCAGGGTTGCCGTATCCATGCCGCCTTTGCCGTCGCCTACCCTATAGGTGATGCTGGTGGTGCGGGTCTCATCCACAGCCAGATCCTCGAACTGGCCGCTCGGGTCAAAGTCATAGCTGCCGTCGGCCTTCAAGGTGAAGGTGCCACCTCCAGAGCCTGCAATGGTGGCGTCAACGTCGGCAGCATTGCCGTTGACCGCGCTGACAGTCAGTGCATCGCCGTCAACGTCGCTGTCGTTGCCGGGCACGCCATTGGCGGCGCTGATGGCAAGCGGCGCATCCTCGCTCGTCGTGTTGATGTCATCGAGCGCTTTGGGCGCGTCATTGACGCCGGTGACCGTCACCTCAAGCGTTGCCGTATCCGTGCCGCCTTCGCCATCGCTCACCGTATAGGTGATACTGGTGGTGCGGGTCTCGCCAACGGCGAGGTCTTCGAACTGGCCATTGGGGTCAAACTCGTAGCTACCGTCAGCCTTCAATGTGAATGTGCCGCCATTCGAGCCTGCAACGCTTGCACCAACATTGCCAGCAATGGCGTTGACCGCGCTGACGGCAATTGCATCGCCATCCGGGTCGCTGTCATTGCCAAGCACGCCATCAGCGGCACTAATGATGAGCGGCGTATCTTCGTTTGTCGTGTTGAGGTCGTCCGACGCAATCGGGCTCGGGTTGGCAACGATCCAGGTGAAGGTCTGCGTGGCCGTGCCGCCGTGGCCGTCATTGGCGGTAATCACAACCATATAGGTGCCAGCCGGACTGCCGGGTGTGCCCGTCTGGCTGGCGGAGTTGTCGATGGTCCCACTGATGAGGCCCGTTGCCGGGTCCAAGGTCAGGCCAAGGGGAAGGCCGGCTGCCGAATAGGTCAGCGTGTCGCTCGCATCCACGTCCGTGAAGGCTGCGGTGATATCGAGATTAGTGACCCCATCAGCATCGAAGCTCGATTGGGCGGGCAAGCTCGCCACGGCCTCTGGCGCATCATTGCGACCGGTCACGGTGACGGTGAGCGTTGCCGTATCCGTGCCGCCTTCGCCATCGCTCACCGTATAGGTGATGCTGGTGGTGCGGGTCTCGCCAACGGCCAGATCTTCGAACTGGCCACTGGGGTCAAAGTCATAGCTGCCGTCGGCCTTCAGCGTGAAAGTGCCGCCATTCGATCCTGCAACGCTTGTACCAACGCTCCCCGCATCGCCGTTGACCGCGCTGACGGAAAGCGCATCGCCGTCCGGATCGCTGTCGTTGCCGAGAACACCGTCTGCCGCGTTGACGACAAGCGCCGTATCTTCGTTCGTTATATTAAGGTCGTCCGCAGCATTTGGGGCCGGGTTGGCCACGACCCAGATGAAATCTTGCGTTGCGGTGCCGCCGTGCCCGTCATCGGCGGTAATGGTAACCGTATAGGCCCCCGCTGGATTGCCGATTGTCCCCGACTGGCTGGCAGAATTATCGATGGTCCCGCTGATAAGGCCCGTTGTCGGGTCGAGCGTGAGGCCAAGGGGAAGGCCAGTTGCCGTGTAGGTCAGCGCGTCGCTCGCATCGACGTCCCGGAAGGCTGTCGTGATGTCGAGATCGACGATCGCATCAAGGTCCAGGCTCGATCGGGTAGGCAGGCTCGCCACTGCCTCAGGCGCATCATTGACGCCGGTAACTGTCACCTCAAGCGTTGCCGTATCCGTACCACCTTTGCCATCGCTTACCCTATAGGTGATGCTGGTCGTGCGGGTCTCACCAACGGCGAGGTCTTCAAACTGGCCATTGGGGTCAAAGTCATAGCTGCCGTCGGCCTTCAGGTTAAAGGTGCCGCCATTCGAGCCTGCAACGCCTGCGCCGACACTTGCCGCATTGCCGTTGACCGCACTGACAGTGAGTGCATCGCCATCAACGTCGCTGTCGTTGCCAAGCACGCCATCGGCGGCACTGACGGTGAAAGCCGTATCTTCGGTTGTGGAATTGATGTCGTCGACGGCCTCTGGGGCCGGGTTGGCAACGGTCCACGTGAAATTCTGCGTTGCCGTGCCGCCATGGCCGTCGTCGGCAGTAATGATAACCGTATAGGTGCCAAGCGGATTGCCGGTTGTGCCCGTCTGGCTCGCCGAGGCATCGATCGTCCCGCTGATGAGGCCTGTTGCCGGGTCCAGGGTGAGGCCTGCCGGCAGGCCGGTTGCCCAATAGGTGAGGGTATCGCCTTCGATGTCCGCGAAGCCCGCCTTGACGTCAACGCCTTCGATTACGTCCGCATCCGCGTCGGATCGTCCGGGCAGACCGCCGGCGATGGGGGCATCATTGACCGGCGTTACCTCGATGATGAGGGTAGCGGTCGTTGTTCCCCCCTGGTTGCCGTCGGTCACCGTGTAGGTGACAACAGGGACTGTGCCGTTCCAGTTCTGGTCAGGCGTGAACGTATAGTCGCCGCTCGGCTTGAGGGTGAGCGTGCCAAGCCCTGGAATTTCGGCCGTCTGGCCGGCCAAATAAACCTCGCCGTCGATCTCGAACTGGGTCACGGCCAGTTGGTCGCCGTCCGCGTCACTGTCGTTGCCAAGCACGTTGCCGCTGAGCGCGGTGTCCTCCGGCGTCGTCACGTGATCCGGCGCGGCGATGGGCGCAGCGTTGGTGACGTCGACCGTGACCGTCGTCGTCTCGGAGATTCCGCCGCTGAGAACAGTATAGGTATAGCTGTCCGGCCCCACATAGCCCGCGTTTGGCGTATAAGTGATCGTGCCGTCCGGGTTGAGGACGGTGGTGCCATGGGCGCCTTGCGTGACTGCCGAGACCGCGGCGCTGCCGTTCTCGAACGTGTCGTTGCCAAGGACGTCGAGCGTGACCGCCTCGCCCGCATGGGTTGCAACCACGTCCGCAGTGATGTCAGCAACGGGCTCGACGGTGATCTGAAGCGTGCTGGCGGCCGTGCCGCCCCGGCCGTCGTTGATGGTGTAAAGGATCGCAGGCACAGCGCCGTTCCAGTCGGCAACGGGCGTGAAACTGTAGCTGCCGTCCGCGCTCAACACGAGGCTGCCGACACCGGCGATCACGGCCGTCTCGCCGGCCGAATACACCCGGCCTCCGATTTCGAACTGTGTCACGGCAAGGGTGTTGTTTTCCGGGTCGGCGTCGTTTTGAAGAACGTTGCCGGTTGCAATCCCGTCTTCTTTAACGACCCGAATGTCAGGGGCAGCTTCCGGCGCCCGGTTGACCGGAAAGGTTGCGGGACGAGCGTTGCTGCTCAGCCATTCGATCGCCTCGGCCGGCGCGCCCTCCCAGGCGATCGTCATCGGCCGGACAGCTGTCTCGATCGGCATCAGGCTGAGCGGACCGATGGCGTCGGTTTCCGGGCTTCGGGTGATGTCGACGAGTTCGACGAAACGATAGCCATCGCCCATGCGCGGCGCCTGGCTGTCATCGCTCCGGGTGCTGTCCTCAGGCGTGCGTGCATTCTCAGCGATGCGCACCAGCTCAGGGGGAAGGGCCTCACCCATGCCCTGGCCTGAGCGGATGATGGTGAGTTCGCCGTTGTCGGGCGTCGTGAAGGTGACGACTTCGGCCTCTTCGCCGGTCGAAGCACCACCCGAGCCGCTTGAGCCGTAATTGAGCGTGAGCGTCGAACCGCTGGCCAGGATCAGAGTCTCGGTGCCCAGGAGTTCATCGCCGACCGACAGGACGCGCAGCGAACCGTCAGCCCCGCGCGCCCATGCTTTGCCGGTTACGCCGACTACGGTCCCGCTCTTGCTCATGTCCAACCCCTGAATATTCGTATCAATTGTCGTCGGTCGTCTGGTCAGCGTGTAGGAGGCGCGGCTAGCGCTCGCTCAGGGCATTCTGCTTGGCCCGCAGCAAGGGCTTCAGCAGATAGGCAAGGACGGTTCTCTTGCCCGTTAGAATATCCAGCTGGACGGTCATGCCCGGGATGACCGGCAGGCCCTGCTTGAACTGGTTTTCCGTCGTCTCGGCCCGGACGAGATAATAGGTGTTGCCCTTCTCGTCGGTGATGCTGTCCGGGCTGATGTGCCTCAGCTTGGCTGCCATGCCGCCGTAGACTGAAAAATCATAGGCGGTGAACTTGACGACGGCCGGCAGATCCGGACGCAGGAAGGCAATGTCGCGCGGCGAGACCTTGGCTTCAACCACCAGCCGGTCCTCGGTCGGGACGACCTCGGCCACGGCATGGCCGGGCTGTACGACGCCGCCGAGGGTGTTGTAGAGGATGCGCTGCACGACGCCGGTCACAGGCGAACGGATCTCGGAATATTTGACCCGGTCCGCAAGGCCCGTGACGTTCTGGCCCAAACTGTTCAGCTGGGCCATGGCTGCGGTCAAGTCGGCGCGCCATTCGTTCTTCGTCGTCAGCTCCACATCCCGGATCCGGGTCTGGGCTTCCTCGATCCCCGATAAAAGCTGGCCGCGCCGGGCCTGTGCCTGCTGGCGCTCGCCCTGGGCTGTCGAGACCTCGCGCTGGAGCCGCAGGATATCGACTTCCGAGACGGCGCCCGAGGCGAGCAAGGGACGGGTGATGGCAAGCTCCTGCTGGGCCATCTGGTAGGAGCGCTCCGCCGTGCTCAGCGCCGCTTCCACCTCGCGCAGCTCGTTGCGCCGCTGCGCCAGCTGCTGCCGGGCGATAAGCAGCCGCTCGTCGAGCTGCTTGCGGCTTTCAAAATAGTACTGCCGCTCCTGCGCCAGGATCAGCGCCGCTTCACTGCCCTGCTCAGGTTGAGCGCTGCCCAGCTCCTGCGGCTCGAAGGATGTGCCGTTGACGAGTGCAGTCAGCCGGTCGATCTTTGCACGCAGGGCAAAGGCTTTTGCCTTTTCCTCGAGCAGATTAGCAACGAAGCGCGTCGGGTCGATGCGGACAAGGACCTGGCCTTTTTCGACCCTTTGGCCTTCCTTGATGAAGATCTCCTCAACGACGCCGCCATCGACCGACTGGACGATCTGCAGCTGGCGCGACGGGATCACCTTGCCTTCGGCTCGGGTGACTTCGTCCAAGGGTGCAAAGGCCGACCAGAGAAGGAGGGCGGCCAAAATGGCGGCAATGCCGTAGAGCAGGCCGCGCGCACGCAGGACGTCCTGCTGGTCGATCGCAGTGCGTGCGCTCGCCTGCCAGTCGCGCACGCTATGGGGCGGCTTGGACCGGAAGGGGGCGAACACCGCATCTAACCACCGGGCGGAGCCTTGGCTTTGCGCGAGGCGATCGATCCCCTGAAAGAGACGCTGCTCAAGAGGGGGCTTGTGAGATGGGTTCGTCACTGCGCCGCCCTTTGAATCTTGCCGCCGTTCAGCTGCTCGAGCACCAGCGCCTTCGGGCCATCAGCGACGATCCGGCCATCATCCACGACGATCAGCCGGTCGACCAGTGTGAGCAGGGCCGGCTTGTGGGTGATCACGAGAAGGGTCCGGTCCCTGGCATAGTCGGCGAGCGTCTTGGTCACATGCGCTTCCAGCCGTCCGTCCATGGCGCCCGTTGGTTCATCAAACACCAGGATACTGGCGTCCATGGCAACGGCCCGGGCAAGGGCGATCGCCTGACGCTGGCCGCCCGACAGACGGTTGCCGCCTTCGCCCACCGGCATCTGCAGACCCTCAGCGCTCGCCCCCAGCATCGCCTTGAGGCCGGAGACCTCGAGGGCAGTCGACAGGTTCTGCGCCCGATTGTCCTTCGAGGCGCCCAGCATGATGTTGTCGAGTACGGTGCCGAAGAGCAGCAGCGGCTCCTGAGGGACGTATCCGATCCGCCGCCGCAACTCGTCAGGGTCGATCTGATTGGTGTGGACGCCATCGACCATGATCATGCCTTCAAGCGGCTGATAAAGGCCGAGGAGCAGCTTGCCGATCGTGCTCTTGCCCGAGCCGACGCGCCCGATGATGCCGACCTTCTCGCCCGCGCGGATGTGAAAGCTGGCGGCCTTCAGCGCCTCTGCCGGAGTGCCCGGGTAGCTGAACGTCACGCTGCGGAACGTGACGTCGCCGCGAAAGTCGGGGCGGCTGATCCACGTCCTGGCCGGGTCGCGCTCCTGCGGCTGGGCGACCGTCTCCTCGATCTGCGCAAGCGAGGTGCGAGCCTGATAGAAGGAGGTCATCAGCGATGCGGTCTGGGCGATCGGGGCCATCGCCCGCGAGGACAGCATGTAGGCTGCAATCATGCCGCCCTGGGTGATGTTGCCGTTGATGACGAGATAGACGCCGGCAATGAGGAGGGCGACCCCGACGACCTGCTGGATGAGGGCGGTGACGCTCCCGACCGAACCGCCGAGGAGGCGCTGCCGGCTGACCTGGGAGGACAGATAGTCCGTTGCCTGCTCCCACGTCTTCTGCACCCGGCCGGTCGCGCCGAACGCCTTCAGCGTCTCCAGAGCAAAAAGGCCTTCGACCAGCGCCGCATTGCGCTGGGACCCGGCCCGGCTCACGTCTTCCGACAATGCGCTGAGGCGGGAGGCGACGGACAGCGCATAGACGATTGCCAGAGCGGCGCCGATGATCAGCGGCAGAGCGAGCCAGGGGGAGATGAGGCCGATGATGAGCACGAACAGCAAAAAGAAGGGAATATCGATCAGCGTCAGCACGGTCATCGAGCCGATGAAAGTCCGCACGGCCTCGAACGACTGGACGGTGCTGGCGTAGCTGCCGACCGATGCCGGGCGCTGCTCGAGGCGCATCCCGAGCAACCGCTCCATGATATGGGCGGACAGCTGCGTGTCGGCACGGGCAGCGGCGGTATCGACGAACCAGCTGCGCATGTGGCGCAATACAAGATCGCCGATCAGGACAACCACAATGCCCGCGGCCAGCACCCAGAGAGTGTCGGTTGCATGGTTTGGGACCACCCGGTCGTAGACGTTCGAGACGAACAGCGGCATCGCCATGGCAAAGAGATTAACGAACAGCGCTGCCAACAGCACGTCCCGGTAAAGGCGCCTGTTGTTCTGAATAACGTCCCAGAACCAATGGCCCTGTGCCTTGGGGGCAGGCCGGGTGCGTGCATCAGGCCGATAAGTCGGCCGGCAATAAATCGCCTGTCCACTGTAGCGCTGCTCGAGATCCTCGAGCGAAAGTGCGATCGGTGTATCCATCGAGCCCAGTTCGGGGAAGAGGACCGAGGCCGTCCCGTCCTTGAGGTCGATTGCCAGGATGAGGCAGGCGCGGGCGTCGCGCAGCAGCAGGACAGCCGGCATGAGCGCGGTGTTCAACCCCTTGAGCCCGGTCTCGACAACGCGCGCCGCAAAGCCGATCCGCTCGGCGGCGCGATGGAACAGGGCGGGTGTCAGGGCGCCGTCCACAGGCAGGCCTGCCGTCAGCGCATCGCGCGTCGTCGAGGTGCCGTGCTGACTGGCAAGCAGCAGCAGGCAGGCAGCCAGGTCATCTCTGCCGTGGTGGTCCATCGCTGACCCCTTGTTTTCTGGTGCCGAGCCGGAGGCGGCGTGCAGGCTGCCCGTCGTCAGTTGGATGAAGCCATGAGTGCACCGCAATCGATCGAGGCAGGCGGCACGGCGTCATCGTCGAAATCGCTGATGGCGGGCATGCCTTCGCGGGACTGCCCCAGCACATCGAGCAGAATGCCCATGGCGTGCAGCGTGCGATAATAGGCCTTGGTCAACTCATGCCGGGCCTGGGCGTGGGCACGCTCTGCCTGGAAGGCTTCGTTCTTGGCATCGAGCACATCAAGAAGCGTGCGCCGGCCGATGTAGAACTGCTTCTCGTAGGCATCCGCCACGTCCGTCGCGCCTGCCCGGTGCACCTCGAGCGCCGACAGCTTGGCCTTCAAGGTGTTGACGTTGTTCCAGGCAATGGACGCGCTCTGGCGCAGGTCAACGCAGGCCTTGTCGAGGAGATCCTCGCTTTGGGAGAGGCGTCGGAGCGCTGCATTGGAGCGTGCCTTGTCGGCGCCGCCGCGGTAAAGATTGTAGCTGAGATTGAGGCCGACGAAGGTTTCCTGGCCGCGACCGCGCACGTCGAACTGGGAGTCAAAGCCGCTGCTGTTGCGGTAGGTTCCGCTGCGTGCGGCAACGGAGACTTTCGGATAATAGGCGGCGTTGCTCTGGCTGACGGCCGCCTTTGCCGCCCCGATCGTGGCATATGCAGCAAACAGGTTCGGATGGTGCCGGACCGCCTCGGTGATGACCGTTGCAAAGTCGGCAGGCACGCGGGCTGAGGCAACCTCGAAGTCTTCGAGCCTGTCTGCGGGCCGGCTGCCGACGACACGCTGGAAATGCGCCATGACCACATGAAGGTTGGACCGCTCGGTCAGGAGGTTGGCCTCGGCCAGCGCGAGACGGCCCGATGCCTGCTGCAGGTCCGCCTTGTTGCTGACGCCCGACTGGGCCCGCTCCTGGATGAGGGCGAGGACATTCTCGTGGGTTACGTAGTTCTTCTGGGCCAAGGCGAGGGTCTGGCGGTACTGCCGGACGTCCTCATAAACCTCGAGCGCCTCGAGCGCCTTGTTCTGCACTTCGTCCAGCAGCTCATAGTAGCGGGCGAGGCGATCCTGGTCTGCCTCTTTTAACTGGCTGCGCACCAGGAAGCCATCGAACAGCATCTGTGTGATCGACAGCTCCACATTGTCCCGCGTGAACCAGCCGCGATCGTCGAACTCGCGGCTGGCCTCGCCGAACTCGCCCCGGACATCGATGGAGGGAAGATAGCCGCCCCTGGCAGCGCGCCGGTCTTCGCCTGATGCCAGGAAAGCCTCCCACCGCGCCTGGACCTCCGGCTGGGTGTTGATTGCGCGCTCGACGGCCTGATCGAGGGTGGTAATGGGCGCAGCGGGCACAGCGTCCTGCGCACCAGCACCGGGCGCGCCCGTCGCGCTTGCCCCGAGGAGCGCCAGGCAGCCAAGGGCACTCCTGGAGAGCGTGCGCTTCAGCTTTTCAAACTGCAGGCCGGCCAAGCGACGATTTATCATCCTGCACGCGTCACTCACGCGAATACTCCCTCACCCGATGCCGATGCCACCGGCATCGACAGGCAAGGCGATGACGACGGCGCTTGCGCTCCGGGCTGATCGCCCGTCCACGGCCCGGACCAACGACTGCCTGCGGCAAGATCGGAGGGCGGGTCATGCGGGAAGGCTTCCCGGTTGCTATAAGTAACCAATGCCGGGAAAATGATTAATGAGCTGTTACCTATAGCAAAGATTTGCTCGAACTAGCCCATTTGAGTGGGAGCGCGTCGTTGAAGAATATCGAGATGAGGCCAGTCGGTCGACGCCAGCGGTCTGCCGGGTTCTTTCAAAATGACGTTTTTCTGCAGACGATTGGGAAAAGAAAGACAGGTAAAAAGGCCGTCTTGGGCGCAGCGCTCCTAGAAAATCAGGATCTTGCTCGGAATTTTGACAGCTCAGACAAATGTGCTGCCCGAGATGATCATCTCAGGCAGCACGGGATCGAGTAGACCGGGAAGGTTGGATCAGAAGCGCAGGCCCAACGTCAGCTTGGCGCCATGGTCGGCCCAGCGGTCGGCAACAGCGCCCCTGTAGGCTGCCCCGATGGTGTAGGCTCCCAGGTCAAGTGCCACACCGGCATCGACCACCGCCGACGTACGCTGGACCTGCTGTCCCTGAATGGCAAAGCCGGCTGTGCCGTCGGTGAAGCGCACATCCTGGGCGTCCATGCGATCGCCCCACGCGCGTTGCCATGCGACGGAAATGGCCGGCGCCAGGCGGGCGCTCGAGCTGATCTCGAGGCTCCCGTCCAGTTTCAGGCCGAGCGAGAGCAGATCAAGCGTTCGGGTCTGACTGGCGACGTTCAGCGCCGCTTCGCTGGCACCGCGTTCGGCAAAGCCGTCGGTGCGGGTGCGGGTGTGAGCCAGCCGGGCGAACGGCGAGAGAGTCAGGCCGCCGGCTGGAATGCCGTAGGCCAGCTCACCGAACAGCTGGCGGGTCGAGGCGTCATACTCTGCTGTCACGCTTCCCGAATAGCCCGGGAAAACAATGGAGCGGGATGCATCAACGTCGTGCCAGGCGTAGGCGCCGCCGATCTGGAGCGACAGCGCGCCGGAGGCAAGGCCGCCGTGTACCGCCAGGAACTGGCTGCTCACATCCGCCGAGCTGGCGCGCGCGCCGGCACGGTAGTCGGCGTTGCTGAGACCCGCGGCGAACCCGACCGCAAAGCCGTTGCCGCTGCGGCTGACGCCCACGATCACGCCCTGGTGATCGGTCGAGAGCCGGGCCATGCCCTCGTGGGCATCCGCCGCGCCCCAGCTCCCCAGCACCTGTCCCCAGAGCCCGGTGCCTTGGCCGTCCAGCACGACGTTGGCCAGCACGGCGTCGCGGATGTGGCGGCTGTCGTTCAGGAGGCCAGCCGAGACGCTG
>NZ_DATBUP010000202.1:0-2810 GCF_036515995.1 Pedomonas sp.
CTTGATGGCGTGCCGATCGTAGCCCTCGATCGAGAACAACTGGTTGAGCCACACCATGTACTCGTCAGCAGTCCGGTGCGTCTGCGTCGAGATGCGCCAGCGGTGAAGGATCTCACGACGGCTGTCGATCACCGCAAAAACGGTGTTGGTGTTGCCTACGTCGATGGCGAGCAGCATGGCTTTCAAATCCCGAAAACGTCGCCGGAATGAATGGCTTTGACTACCCCGCTGTCAAGCTGCAACAGCAAGGCTCCGTCATCAGCAAGGTCGCAGAAGGTCCCGAACAGCGTCTCGTCCGGCAGGCGCACCTCGATCCGGCTGCCGAGCCCGATCGCACGGGAGAGCCAGGCCGTCCGCAGCGCGGCGAAGCCCCCTGCCCGCCCTCCGGCCGTCCATTCCCGCCGCCAGTGTTCGACCGCTGCCGCCAGCCGCTCGGCCACGACCATTGGCGGCGGAGGCGCAATTCCGGCGGCTTCAAGCGAGATCGCCGGGCGCTCCACATTGACGGGGTAGAAGACGAGATTGACGCCGATGCCAGCCGCGACCCATCGGTCCCCCGGCTGACCGCTGCCAGCGGATTCCAGCAGAATGCCCGAGACCTTGCGGCCATCAAGCAGCACGTCATTCGGCCATTTCAGCTTCAGCCGATCTGATGTCACCCACTGCGAGAGGGTGTCATAGAGCGCCAATGCGATCAGGAACGAGAGTTGGGAAACCGGACCTTCGCCGGGAGCCAGCCGCAGGAGGCCGGTGCAGAACAGATTGCCCTTGTTGCTCTGCCAGGGGCGGCCGCGCCGGCCGCGACCCGCCGTCTGTTCGTCTGCCACCACCCAGGTGCCGTCTGGCGCACCATTCTGCGCCAGACGGATCACCTCGTCATTGGTGGAATCAACCGCCGGGTAGTGAAGCAGCTCAGCCAACGAGCGACTTGGCGGCAATGCCCGCCGCCTGGAGCAGCGGCGCAATGTACACAAAGCTCACCGGCGAGCAGAGAATGGCGCTTGCCCCCAGAATGGAAGCCGTTGCCACATCGCCGTAGCGGGTGAACGGAGCCTTCGGCGCATCGAAGTAGATGATCTTCACGACACGCAGGTAGTAGTAGGCCGACACGACGCTGGTCAGGATGCCGAAGATGGCGAGCGTGTACAGCTCGGCATCAATCGCCGCCTGGAAGATGTACAGCTTGCCGAAGAAGCCCGCCAGAAGCGGAATACCGGCCAGCGAGAACATCAGGATGGCGAAGCAGGCCGCCAGACGCGGCTGCGTCTGCGACAGACCGGCCAGCTCGTAGATGTCCTCGATCTGCTCATCGCCCCGCTTCATCGACAGCACGCACAGGAACGAGCCGACGGTCATGAGCAGGTAGATCGCCAGATAGACCAGCACGCCCTGCACGCCTGCCTGCGTACCAGCCGCAAGACCGATCAGCGCATAGCCGACGTGGCCAATGGACGAGAAGGCCAGCAGGCGCTTGACGTTGGTCTGCACGATTGCAGCAACCGCACCGAGGATCATCGAACCGATGGAGATGATCACGATGATCTGCTGCCACTGTTCGGTCAGAGCCGGGAAGGCTTCCAGCATCACGCGGACGAACAGGCCCATGGCGGCGATCTTCGGCGCAGCGGCGAAGAACGCGGTGACCGGGGTCGGAGCGCCCTCATACACGTCCGGCGTCCACATGTGGAACGGAACGGCGGAAACCTTGAACGCCAGGCCGGAGATCACGAACACCAGGCCGAACAGCAGGCCAACATGCAGCGACTCCGCGCTGGTGCCAGCCAGGCCGGTGGCCAGGGCCTGGAAATTGGTGGTGGCGGCAAAGCCGTAAACCAGCGACACGCCGTACAGCAGCAGGCCCGACGCCAGCGAACCCAGCACGAAGTACTTGAGGCCCGCTTCCGACGACCGAGTGTTGCTGCGGTTGAAGGCAGCCAGCACGTAGAGGCTGAGCGATTGCAGTTCGAGGCCGACGTACAGCGACAGCAGATCGTTGGCCGAGAGCATCATCATCATGCCAAGCGTGGCAAGGGCGATGAGCACAGGATACTCGAACTTGGCAATCTTGTTCTGCTCAAGGAACGGCACCGCCAGAATGGCGGACGCTGCCGCGCCGATGAGAACGAGAACCTTCAGGAACGAACCGAAGCCGTCCACCACGAACAGGCCGTTGAAACCGACCGTGCGCTCCACCGGGCTCTGGAGAACCAGACCGATGGCAACGATGAACAGACCCACGCTGCCCCAGGTGAGCAGCTTGAGGCTCCGATCCCCCTGAAAAACGCCGATCATCAGCATTGCCATCGCGCCGAGCGCGACGAGCAATTCCGGTGCGGCAAGGGTCAGGCTGGCAGAAAGACTCATGGGTCCGTTACTCCGTCGGCTCGGCGGCGACAGCCTCGGCCTCGGCCGGGGCTGCGTCCGATGCGGCCTCGGTCTGGGCAGCCTCCGGCGCGGCCGCAGCCGCGCTCGGGGCGGCCGGCTGGGCCGGGACCGCAGTTTCAGTCTCAAGGGTGGTCTGGGCCAGCAGCTTCTCGACCGGCGCATGCAGCGGCTCGAGGAAGGTGTTGGGGTAAATGCCCATCCAGAACACGAGGGCCAGCAGCGGCGCGAAAATGGCGATCTCACGCGGGCTCAGGTCCAGAATGTTCTTCAGGCTGTCCTTGATCAGGTCTCCCAGCACCACCCGGCGATACAGCAGCAGCATGTAGGCCGCGCCAAGGATCACGCCCGTGGCGGTGATGAAGGCCACCAGCGTGTTTGCCTGATAGGCGCCCGTCATGATGAGGAATTCGCCAACGAAGCCGCCG
>NZ_DATBUP010000203.1:0-21130 GCF_036515995.1 Pedomonas sp.
ACCGGCGGAACACCTGGCGTCGGCAGGCGGCTTTGCGCCTGCCCGGCACCCTGAGGTGCGGCAATTTGAACCCCGCGAGCCCCTGCCCCAGCAGATGCCCCAGCGGGCGCCAATGCCGCCAAGGACGGAGGCGCGCACATCCATGGCACCCGCATCCATCAGCGTTTCAGAGGCCGCCCAGGACGCGGCCCGGCTGGCGGCCGGGGCCAACACCCTTGAGGAACTGATTGCCGCCATTGAGAATTTCAACGGCTGCCCGGTCAAGGCGACCGCCAACCGCACGGTGATCTTCGACGGCAACCCCGATTCGCGGGTCATGCTGATCGGCGAGGCTCCGGGCGCGGAAGAGGACCGGCAGGGCAAGCCCTTCGTCGGCGCGGCCGGCCATCTGCTCGACCGGATGCTCGCCGCCATCGGGCTTGATCGCGAGCACGCCTACATCTCCAACGTCTTCTTCTGGCGGCCGCCCGGCAATCGCACGCCGACGCCCCAGGAGATCGCCCTGTGCCAGCCGTTCGTGCGCCGCCATGTGGAACTGGTGCGCCCCAAGGCGATTCTCGCGCTGGGCGGCGTTTCCGCCAAGGCCC
This sequence comes from Pedomonas sp., assembly GCF_036515995.1. Lineage (NCBI taxonomy): Bacteria > Pseudomonadati > Pseudomonadota > Alphaproteobacteria > Sphingomonadales > Pedomonadaceae > Pedomonas > Pedomonas sp. The sequence continues at coordinate 588 of NZ_DATBUP010000203.1, forward strand.
TGTTCGATACCGAGGCGGGCATCACCCGCCTGCGCGGCCAGTGGAAGGATGTCGCCTTCGGTGAGGTCACCGTTCCGGTACTCGCCTCCTTCCATCCCGCCTACCTCCTACGCCAGCCCGCCCAGAAGCGTCTTTCCTGGGAAGACCTGCTGGCCTTCAAGGACCGGATCGGGACCTCCCGGTGATGCCTCGACGCCTGACCTTCGCCGCCCTCGGGCGGGCGACGCTGCGGGCCGCTGTCTGCCTGCTGGCCGTAGGCACCGCGCCGGTCGCCCTGCTCTCCCCGGCCATTGCGCAGAAGATCACGTCCTCCCAGCGCATCCCTGACAGCATTCCCCAGATTTTGGGCAGCGAGGACCGGCGGATCTACACGCAGGCCTTCAGCGCGCTGGATAGCGGACAGCCGGATAAGGCCCGCCAGCTGGCCCGGCAGGCCCGCTCTTCCCTGCTGCGCAGCCATATCGAGGCGGAAAGCCTGCTGGCGCAGCGCAGCCCGTCCTTCACAGACCTGAACGCATGGCTGGCCGCCAACCGCCGCCATCCGCTGGCTGCCCGCATGCATGAGCGCGCCCGCACCGTCATGCCTGCCGATGCCAGCTTGCCCGAGCTGCCGTCCGGCTGGGTGTCGGCCCCGGCCGAGCCGGTCTCGCGCCCATGGACGGCCCCGCGCCTGACGCCGCTGGAGGCCGTTTCCGCCAACCGGCTGGAGAAGCGGCTGACGCCCCTGTTCTCTGCAACCAAGTTGACCGAGGCCGAAGCCTCCCTCAAGGCCGAGCAGGACCGCGGCAGTCTTGCCCCCCACACCCTTGCCGACTGGGGTCAGCAACTGGCGTGGCGCTATTACATCGAGGGCGAGGACGCCGCCGCCCTGCGCATTGCGACACAGGCCAGCGCGGCGGACAGCCCCAGCGCGGGCCGTGCGCACTGGACCGCAGGCCTTGCCGCCTGGCGGCAGGGCGACTGCAAGCTTGCCGGCACGCACTTCTCCGCCATGAGCGAAAAACCCGGCCTCACCGCCGAGGAAATGGCCGCCGCCCGCTTCTGGGAAGCCCGCGCCCACATGGCGTGCCGCCGCCCGAAGAAGGTCAGCCCCCTTCTCAAGCTGGCGGCTCAGGTGCCCGAGAGCTTCTATGGCCTCCTTGCCCTGCGCACGCTGGGACTGGAGCCACCGTTCAACTGGGGACCGCCCAGCTTCATCAATGCGGACTGGAACCAGCTCAAGGACATTCCCGCCGTTCAGCGTGCCGTTGCCCTGGTGCGCATCGGCCAGCTCGGCCGCGCCGACCGCGAGCTGAAGCACCTGTGGGGCATGACCGACCACGACAACTATGATGCCCTCGTGCGGCTGGCCTCCGCGCTCGGCCTGCCCTCTACCCAGAAGTGGCTGAGCCAGCGCCCGCCACTGGGGCAGACCGCGCCGATGGCCCTGCGCTTCCCCGCGCCGGACTGGACGCCCCACGGCGGCTGGCGCATCGACAAGGCGCTGGTGTTCGCGCTGGCGCTCCAGGAATCCAACTTCCAGACCGATGCCGTCTCCCGCGCCGGGGCGCGCGGCCTGTTGCAGTTGATGCCTGCCACGGTGCAGCAGTTGCGCAAACAGGGCGCGCTGAACGGCGCGAGCGGCTCCCTGAGCGATCCGGTATTCAATCTGGAAGCCGGGCAGACCTATCTGGAGCACCTTCGCGACTGGCCGACGAATCGGGGGCTGCTGCCCAAGATCCTCGCCAGCTATAACGCAGGGCCCAATGCCGTCAGCCGCTGGCGCAGCTTCGAGAAGTACGCGGACGACCCCCTGCTGTTCATCGAATCGATTCCGTACGCCCAGACGCGCCATTATGTGGAGCGGGTGCTTCAGTACTACTGGCTCTACCAGTTCCGCTTCAACATGCAGACCGCCAGCCTCGATGCGCTGGCCAACGGCCGCTGGCCGGAGTTTCCGCAGCCCCTGCCCCAGCCGATTCTGGCGGCAACCGAGGCTGACATCCCGGCCCGCATCGCCAAGCCTGCACCAAAGGACGCGGTGGCTGCCTCCACGCCCAAGCCCGGCCCTGCAGCAACGCCTGCGACCACGCCCACACCCTTGCGGCAAACGGTCGATATTCTCGGCATAACGCCGCCGCTGCAGGTTCAGACCGCCTTCAACAAGAGCCGTCCTGAGCAGCCCAAACTCGAACAGGCTCAGCCCGAACAGGAAAGGTAAGTCCCGTGCCGATTGACGAGAGCCTGCCGTTTCAGCCGGTCAACATCGCCATCCTGACAGTTTCGGACACCCGCACGCTGGCGGATGACAAGTCCGGCCAGACGCTGGCGGACCGCATCGAGGCCTCCGGGCACAAGGTGGCCGCCCGCAAGATCATCCGCGACGATGCCGAGGCCATTGCCGGCCAGCTTGACGCGTGGATCGACGATCCGGAGATCGATGTCGTTATTTCCACCGGCGGCACCGGCGTGACCGGGCGCGACGTGACGCCTGAGGCGTTCGCACGCGTGTGGGAGAAGGAGATCCCCGGCTTTGGCGAGCTCTTCCGCTGGATCAGCTTCCAGAGCATCGGCACTTCCACCATCCAGTCCCGAGCCACGGCGGGCGTGGCGCGCGGCACCTATCTGTTCGCGTTGCCCGGTTCGACTGGCGCTGTGAAGGATGGTTGGGATAAGATCCTGAAAGATCAGCTCGACAGCCGCCACAAGCCTTGCAACTTCGTGGAGCTGTTGCCGCGATTGACCGAACGTTGATAACGCCCCGTCCGGCCTTTCAGGGTCGCTCACGGGGCGAACTTTGAAGGGTCAAAGGATGAAATATATCAGCACGTTGGCGTTGGCGCTCATGGCAGCGCCCGCCGCAGCGCAGGCACCGGCCGCGACAACGGACACCACACAGGACCCCTATCTGTGGCTTGAGGAAGTCGAGGGTCAGAAGGCACTGGACTGGGTAAAGGCCCGCAATGACCAGTCCCTGAAGATCTTGGAATCCCAGCCCAAGTTCGCCGAGTACCGCGCCAAGGCCGAGGCCATCCTCAGCGACAAGCGCCGCATTCCCACCCCGTCCATTCAGGGCGAGAACGTCGTCAACTTCTGGCAGGACGACACCCATGTGCGCGGCATCTGGCGCAAGGCGACGCTGAAGTCCTACCTCTCCGGCCAGCCGCAGTGGCAGACCCTCATCGACATGGACACGCTCGCCAAGGCCGAGGGCAAGAACTGGGTCTGGAAGGGCGCGACCTGCCTGAAGCCAGACTATGTTCGCTGCCTTGTCGCCCTCTCCAACGGCGGCAAGGACGCCGTGGAAGTACGCGAGTTCGACACCGCGACCGGCCAGTTCGTGGCAGACGGCTTCCGCCTGCCGGAAGCCAAGGTGCGGCTGGACTGGCTTGACCGCGACACCCTGCTCGTCGGCACCGACTTCGGCGAGGGCAGCCTCACCAACTCGGGCTATCCGCGCATTCTGAAGACGTGGAAGCGCGGCTCTGATCTGGCCGCCGCCAAGACCGTCTATGAAGGCAAGGTGGAAGACGTGTGGGCCGCACCTGACGTCTCCATCAGCGAGCGCGGGACCTATCCGGTCATCATGCGCGGCATCAGCTTCTACACCGGCGAGGTCCACCACATGAAGGCGGACGGCACGCTGGTGCGCTCGCCGCTGCCGATCGATGCCGACTACAAGCTGGTGTTCAACGGCAAGCTGATTGCCCTGCTGCGGACCGACTGGACCCACAACGGCACCACCTACCGCCAGGGCTCGCTCGTCGCCTACGCCATCGACCCGCTGCTGAACGGCCAGGCGATCACCGTCGAGCAGGTGTTCGCACCCAAGCAGGGTCAGGCCATCAGCGAGATCGATGGAGCGAAGGACACCCTTTACGTCAACATTCTCGACAACGTGCGTGGTCACCTGCTGGCGCTCAAGCCGGGCAAGGACGGCACGTGGGTCTCCACCGACCTCAATGTCGGCAAGGACGTGGCACTGGAACTGGTCAGCGCCGGTTCCAAGTCCGACCTGATCCTGTTCAAGCGCGAGGGCTACACCACGCCGTCCGAACTGGTGGCAGCCGGTGACGGCCCCACCAAGGTCGCGTACGCCCTGCCCGCCCGTTTCGACGCAAGCAAGTTCACCGTCGAGCAGCTGTTCGCCACCTCGAAGGACGGCACCAAGGTGCCCTACTCCATCGTGAAGCCGAAGGACGCCAAGGGCCCGCTGCCGGTGTGGATGTTCGCCTACGGCGGCTTCGAGATCCCGCTGGTGCCGAGCTACGTCGTGCCCGAATACCAGTTCTGGATCGAGGAAGGCGGCGCGTACGTGGTCGCCAACCTGCGCGGCGGCGGTGAATACGGCCCGACCTGGCATCAGGCAGCCCTGCTGGAGAACCGTCAGCGCGCCTATGAAGACCTGTTCGCGGTCTCGGAAGACCTGATCAGCCGTGGCATTACCACCCCGGCCAAGTTCGGTGTCTATGGCCGCTCCAACGGCGGTCTGCTCACCAGCGTGGCGCTCACCCAACGGCCGGACCTCTACGGCGCGATCATCTCCGGCGTGCCGCTGGCCGACATGAAACGCTACCACCTGCTGCTGGCCGGTGCGTCCTGGATGGCCGAATACGGCAACCCGGATGACCCCGCACAGTGGTCGTTCATCAGCCAGTATTCGCCCTACCAGAAGCTGGCCGCAGGCAAGAAGTATCCGCAGATCTTCTACTACACGTCCACCAAGGACGACCGCGTTCACCCCGGCCACGCCCGCAAGATGGCGGCAAAGCTGGAGGAGCTCGGCTCGCCCTACTTCTACTATGAGAACCTGGACGGCGGACATGCAGGTGTCGCCAACCTCAAGGAGAACGCCTACCGCGCGGCCCTCATGCTGGTTTACATGAACAGCCAGCTGAAGTCCGAAAGCCCGGTGGCCGCTCCAGCCGTGCCAGTGGCAACCACCGCCGCCGGTGCAGCCAACTGAGGAAAGAACTTGGGGGAGGCAGGGGTGCAACGCCCTCTGCCCCCTCACCCGCTTCCAGGCCGCGTTTCCCTGTCGGAGGCGCGGCCTTTTTTCTATCCGGGTCAGGCGCGCTGCCAAAGGCGGGACACGGCCCGCCCCGGAAGCGCCCCGCAATCGCCTGCAAAGCCGCCTTGCAGCGCCGAAAGCTGCACTTCGGCTATACGCGGCAGCCTGGCTAGGCAAAAACCACTCATTGGGCGTTTAAACCCCCGTAGCGTCGTTTTCGCGTTCTGGATGATTTAGGTGCCAACCTCAACTCAAAAGAAGTTGAATAAGGAGACCCCTAAGCTGTCGACGCAGGCCCCGACCTTGAGGACATACGTTTCACGTCCGTTTCCGTTTGCCACCGAACAAGCTGCGCATATGATCGCTTCGATAACCGAAAGGCAAGAATCGTGAAAACTCACATCATGGGCATGGCTTTCCTCGCCCTAACTGCATTCGACGCCGCTCCGACACTTGCCCAACCATCCGCTTCCAGAGAGCAGACGATCGCGCAGATCCTTGAGGCGATGGCTGCCGCTCACGGCCCCATTCGGATCGAGCGCCAGATGGTTGAGAAATCCATCATGGACTCGCTGTTCAAGGCAAAGCGCGTTTACAAAACTCCTTCCCAGCTTTGCGACCCCGAACTGCCCGAGTGCGCGGAGCGGGTCCGAACGATCATTGCGGCGGATGTGGACCGCATTACGGCCTCGATGCCGGAGCGAGTCCCCGCAACCTTCTCTGAAACCTGGTTGGCGAAGATGCAGGATGTCGGCCTTGCCGAACTTCTGGCCGAGCTAGGCGGGTCACCCAGCAATGGTGAAATCCCTTCGCTGCAAGCGCGATACAAAGCAATTATGTTTGCAATGCAAGGCACTCTCCGGATTCTTTCCGAGGAAAGCGAGGCGCTCTACGACAAGGTAGCCGCCGCCACCGTTGACCTGCCCAAACCACAGCCTCCCCGTGTCCGGATGGCCGCACCACCACAGGTCGCAGCGCCGCCACAGGCTCCAAAGTCCAAGCAGCCATAAGTTCGGGAAGGCGCACCGACCGCTAAAAACGGGCGCGGCCCAACAATCTCATGGGGATCGCAAGGGGGGCCGAGACCCCCTTCCCTGTCTTTGACTTTACCCTACCCAGCCCATCACGACCTGATGTAGCGGGTTGGCAGGGTCTGACAGCAGCTTGGCCGCCATGACGAGCGAGATGAGAACCAGCAGCGGCCGGATGAGCCGCGGACCAAAACTCATGGCCGAGCGTGCGCCAAGTCGCCCGCCGAAGAACTGGCCGATCGCCATCATCGCACCCAGCGCCCAGAGGATATGGCCACTCGCCCCCAGCACGACGACGGAGACAAGATTGCTCGTCAGGTTCAGCGCCTTGGTGTGCGCCGTCGCACGGATCAGGCCCATGCCCACCAGCATCACGAGGCTCAGCGCGAAGAACGAGCCGGTGCCGGGGCCGAAGAAGCCGTCATAGAAGCCGATGCCGCCGGCCACGAATGCATAGGCGAACGGCGTGAGCCTTGCCTGCGAATCCTCATTGGTCGCCTTGGGGCCAAACAGGAAATACAGCGCAATTGCCACCATCAGCAGCGGCAGCAGCACCATCAGCCAGCGCGTGCTGATGTGCATGACCGCCACGGCCCCCAGCGCCGCCCCTATAAGGGTGGTGAACAGGGACAGCTTGATGGAGCGGAAATCGATCTTGCCGGCCTTCCAGTAGCTCCACGTTGCGGACGTGGTGCCGACACAGGCCTGTGCCTTGTTGGTCGCGATGGCGGTCACCGGATCAAGCCCTGCGGCCATCAGTGCTGGAATGGTGATGAGCCCGCCGCCTCCGGCAATGGCGTCGATAAACCCGGCGACGAACGCCGCCAGACACAGCAAACCGATGATTTCCGGTGCGAGATCCACCGCCGCCCCCAACGCCCGTACCCAGCACACCCCGGCCGAAAGAGATACCGGGAAACGCAAAACGCGGCAGGTTTCCCTACCGCGTTCTGATAAAATCCGTCAGGACAGCCCGATTACTTAATCTTGGCTTCCTTGAAATCCACGTGCTTGCGGACGACCGGATCGTACTTGCGGAACGTCAGCTTTTCCGTCTGCGTGCGCGGATTCTTCTTGGTAACATAGAAATAGCCGGTGTCGGCGGTGCTCACCAGCTTGATCTTGATCGTCGTCGGCTTCGCCATGGTCTCGTTCCTCAGGACTCAGGGGCTCAGCGCGCGCCACGCTCAGCCCTGCAAAACAGGTGGCCGCCTATGCCCCATGGTAGATGAGAAGTCAAGGCCGCCCGACAGGGGCGGTAAATAGTCCGTTCATCTTGGAGCAAGGCAAAACCGTGCATAACGCCTACTGTTTGTATGCGGTTCCGTTTTTTTCGTCTCACCATTTCAAAAAGGGCGGAACATGACTTCCATGTTCGTGGCGTCAGGCCGCAAACCGGCTCGTATCGCTGTGCGTGACCACATTTTCCAGATTGTCCGACACCACCGCGGCTGGTCCCCTTCCGAACTGCAACGAAGGCTGGGCCCGCTTCAGCAGCAGGCCGAACACTGCGGCTTCCATATCATCGCCGGACTGGCCCGCGCGTTTCAGCGGGAGCTTGCAGCCAACCCTTCCGATCGCTGCACCGGCCCCTACCTGGCCTACATGACCCGCGCGATGGCGCTGGAACCTTCAAACGATCGAGATATCCTCAACCTGCTGCTGGCGGGAATCGATCGCCGGCTGGACGAAGCGCGCCAGCACCGTGCCCTGGCTCCGGCCCCAGCAGACAGGCAACCGACAACAGCACCTGCTCCTGCTCCTGCGCCACAACGCACCGGGCCTGCTCCAGAGGCCACGCCCGGCAGCTTTGAGCAGTACAGTCAGGCTGGCGGCCGTCCTGTGCCAGCACTGGCCACCACCAGCTCTGCGGGGCCCCGGAAGGCGTCACTTCATTTCGTGCAATGAGTAGATGGGTGACGCCGTAACGCTGCACCAGCGTGCGCACCCCCTCCGGCCCAGAGCTGAACACTGCTACGGCCGTATCGGCCAGTCGATCCCGCATCGCCAGCACATAATCGGTATCATACGGCAGGTGGTATTCACGTGCCGTCAGCACCCGCCGCTTGGCCGCAGCGGGAATGTTGTCGAGGTCCGGGCTGAACCCGGCCACCAGCGTCTCCGGCGGTGTCTGTTCCAGCACGCGCATCAGGCCTGGCGCCTCCGGCACACTGATGAGCCCGAGCACACGCTGCGGCACCAGCAGCGCCAGCAAAGGCAACGCCACGAGAACGACGGCCAGCCCCTTCCATAGTCCCCGCCGGTGTTGCGGCAGCCACACGGCCAGCGCTGCCCCCGCCAGCACGGCAAAGGCCACCCGCTCGCCGATCAACGGAAACCGCCCCGGCAGATATAGCTTGAAGAGCATCAGATGCGCCGCCGCCCAGAGAATCAGCCCCGCTACGATCGCGGCAAGGCTCAGCCGGCGAACTTCTACCGGCAGGCGCCGCCAGCGCAGCGCGGCCAGCACCACTAGGACGGTCAGCAGCACATGGCGCAGCACCGGCTCCGGCAACGCGCCCGAGCGCTTGGAGAGCAGCCAGTACTTCACCGGATTTTCAACAAAGTAGGCAGTGCGCCCACCCTCCTGAAACTCGGCCATCCGCCGTGCCTCGTCCCCGCTGACCACACCCCTGCCTGCGCCCATGGCCAAGGCCGCCAGCGCACCAACGAACAGGCCCGCCACCATAATGGCCGGGCCGGTCCACAAGGCGCGAAGCTCGGCGAAGCTCTTCCGGCCGTCCAGCAGATGCGTCAGGCACATCAGGCTGATTATCCCGCCCGCGAACACCGCCGCTGTCGGATAGGTCAGGGACAACACCGCTCCGAGAACAGCCCCTAGCAGCGGGCGATTTTCTCGCCAGCACACCAGCACCGCCATCAGCATTGGCCAGGAAAACGCCCGCGCCGTCGCGCTGGCGATATCGTCGCTCACCCAGATGCCCTGCACGAACAGCACCGCGCCCAGCGCCGCCGCCAGTGAGCCGATGCCGGTTGTGAGCAGGAAGCGCCACGCCAGCCAGGCGGTCAGCAGGGTCAGCGCCACCGGGTAGAGCTTGGCCATCAGCAGCGCGGAGGCGCCAAGCTGAGCAGGCAGCCAATAGAACGCCTTGTAGATCGGCGTGTTGCTGCCAACGAAGAAAGTGGCGATGAAATCGTCCCGGAACAGGCTCGGGTCAAGCATGGCCTCGAACCAGACCACGTGCTGGCGGGCATCGTCCTGAATCGCGAACGGGTCCGAAAAGGCGAGAATCAGCCAGACAAGGCCAAGCACGGCAGCAGCAGCCAGCGGCAGCCAGCGCCAGCCCTGTGCCGCCTTTTGGCCAGAGACGTCAGGCAGCAGCTTTGGCAAAGACGAATCGCCGGTAAACCACATATTTCACGCAGAAGGAGGTGCCCAGGACGAGGATCGTCACGAGGAGATAGTGCAACGGGGAGTGGGTGACCAGCAGGGAGAACAGAGACCACTCCAGCAGCCGCGCCGTGCCGGACGTACCGGCGAACCGCACGAACTGGCGTGCCGCGCCCCCGTCGGTCGAGCCGAAGATCAGGTGCCGCCCGATGAAGAAATTGATGACCAGCAGAATGGCCAGCGTGCAGGCGTAGGACACGCGCGGGTCCTGCCCCGCCAGTTCGGTCAGGCCCCAGGTCAGCGCAAGGTTCATCCCACCGGAGAAGAAGCCCGTTGCGATGTACATGGCGAACGGACGCACATGCGCCTCCAGCGCCTGTGGAACCGGCACCCCCAGAATCCGCATCCGAGGGAGCGTGCTCATCGGCGGGTGCGCCGGTCGATCAGATCCGCCAGCAGGCCCAGCACCGTGGTGTTGAGCGCCAGCAACAGGGCCGTCGTGGTCTTGTCGGTCAGGTCCGTCAGCACGAACGTGTCATAGATCGCGCTGATGAAAAACGCCGCCCAGAAGAACAGAATGAACGGCTTCAGAACCTTCAGCGGGGCGAAGAACATGCCGGTGCGGGCAATGGTGCTGACGAAGCGCAGCGTGTCCCGGATCGGCTTGATCTTCGACTTACCGATGCGCGGCGTGTACGAGATGGGCTCGTAGATCACCTCCCGCCCTTCCATCAGCATGGAAATGGTGATGGTGGTGGTGAAGCTGAAACCGTCCGGATAGAGGTCGAGGTAACGCCGGGCCACATCGGCGCGGAAGGCGCGAAACCCGGAGTTGATGTCCGGGATGTGGGTGCCGGTGATCCACTGCGCATAGCGGCGCAGGAAGATCTTCGGAATGGCCCGGACCTTGGAATAGACCACGTCATTGCCGATGCGTGCGCCCACCACCATGTCCGCATCCGGTAGAGAGAACAACTCGCCCATGCGCAGGTTCGGATAGGTGCCGTCCGCATCCGTAATCGCAACCCACGCACCCCGAGCCACGCCGAGGCCGGTCTTGAGGGACGCGCCGTAGCCCTTGTTCTTGCGATGCCGGATCAGGCGCACCCGCGCGTCCGTCTCCGCCACGGTTTCAATAACGGCAACGGATGCATCGCTGGAACCGTCATCGATCACCAGCACCTCGAAGCTGTCCGGCGCCAGCGAAGCCTCACAGGCAGCAACCACGGCCTCAATGGTGTCGCGGATCGCACCCTGCTCGTTATAGCATGGGATCAGCACGGAATAGGCGATACCGGCCGGAGCCTCGACCGCGGAGCCAACCTGCTCCAGCAACACTTTGTCCTTCATCCGGAATCTCCCTCCAGCGCGCCCCGTGTTTGGCACGCTGCCGTCCCGTTCTCAACCTTGCCAGCAGTCGCAACTGTGCGATTAACCCCGCCTGCGCACCCGTCCGCCGTTTCGTTTCACCTTGCGCGAGCGCGGCGACGGGCGGGAACGGCCTGCACCGTCCTCGCCTTCAGGCATTTCCACCAGCTCGAACCGCATCCCGCCGGTCACCGGATTGGCTTCCACCAGGCGGATCGGCAGGCGCTGGCCCAGCGAGAAACTAGCGCCGGTCCAGTCCCCTTCAAGGCGGCGGCCGCCTTCGTCAAAGGTGAAACGCTCCTCGCCTAGGGTGCTGATGGGGATGAGCCCATCGCCGCCCAGCCCCTCGATGGTGACGAACAGGCCGAACTTGGCCACGCCCGAAATCCGCCCGGGGAAGACTTCGCCAATGCGCTCAGACAGATACGCCGCAATGTAACGGTCGACCGTGTCGCGCTCGGCCTCCATCGCCCGCCGCTCGGTCATCGAGATATGCTCGGCGGTGGCCGACAGGTGCGCCACCTGTTCGTCCGTCAGGCCGCCCTCACCCAGCCCCAGCGCCCTGACCAGGCCGCGGTGGACCATCAGGTCCGCATAGCGGCGGATCGGCGAGGTAAAGTGGGCGTATGACTGAAGCGACAGACCGAAGTGGCCGACGCTGTCGGTGCCGTAGTAGGCCTGCGTTTGGGTCCGGAGCACCTGCTCGGCGATCTGCTCGGCGAACGGCTCTTCCTTGGTCCGCTCAAGAATCTGGTTGAACAGGGCCGGACGCACCACCTGACCCAGCGCCAGATTGACCTCGAGGCTCTCGAGGTAATCCTTGAGAGACAGCAGCTTTTCCTGCGTCGGCGGTTCGTGGATGCGGTAGACACCGGTCACGCCGGTCGCCGCGTGGCTTTCCAGTTCCTTGGCAGCGGCCACGTTGGCCGCTATCATGTAGTCCTCGATCACCCGGTGGGCATCGAAGCGCTCGCGCACCTTGATCTCGACGATCTTGCCCTGATCATCAAGGATGACGCGCTTCTCCGGCAGGTCGAGGTCCAGCGGCTCACGGTAGTCCCGCGCCGCCTTCAGCGCGCCCCAGCCGCCCCACAGGTTCCACAGGCCCTTCAGGTGCGGGGCGGTGTGATCGTCGGCACTGCCGTCGATGGCCGCCTGGGCCTGCTCGTAGGCGAGGTTCGCCGCGCAGCGGATCAGCGCTCGGGTGAACCGCCAACTCTTGATCCGGCCCTTGTCGTCCACCTTCATCAGGCAAACGAGCGCCGCCTTGTCCGCGTCAGACGTCAGCGAGCAGGCATCGCTCGAGAGCGCGTGCGGCAGCATTGGCACCACCCGGTCCGGGAAGTAGACCGAGTTGCCCCGCTCCCGCGCGTCATGGTCCAGCGCCGAGCCCGGCTGCACGAAGTAGCTCACGTCCGCAATGGCAACGCCGAGCGTCCAGCCGTCCTTGTTCTTCGGATCCTCGTCCGGTTCCGCCCAGATGGCGTCGTCGTGGTCGCGCGCATCGACGGGGTCGATCACGAGGAACGGAATGTGCCGCAGGTCTTCCCGCTCGCCCAGCGGCTGGCGGGAGGAGGCCTCCGCTTGCGCCAGCGCAGCATCGGTAAATTCGGTCGGGATGCCCTTCTGGTGAATGGCGATGAGCGAGAAGGACTTGGGCGCGAACGGATCGCCCAGCCGCTCGATAACCTTCACCGCTTGCAGGCCCATCGGGCGGCCCCGGCCCATCGGTTCGGCCAGCACCAGCTCGCCGCTTTCAGCCTCGTTCAGCTGATCGGGCGGAATGATGAATTCAGCGCGCAGGCGCTTGTCGGCCACTTCCAGCCGCCATTCGCGCCCGGCCTTGCGCACGACGCCGAGCACGTTCTCGATGCGCCGCTCCAGCTTCTTCAGAGGATGGCCGCGGAACCGGTCGCCGCGCGTCTCGATGCGGGCGACGCACCGGTCGCCCACGCCGAGCGTCGAGCGCCGGTTGCGCTCGATGACCTTCACCTGAGGCGGCTTGCCGGGATGCTCCCACACCTCCGGCTCGCCGAACACATCGCCGTCCGCCGTCACCTTGGTGATCTTCAGCACCGCCACCTTGGGTAGCTGGCCGCCCACATGGTAGGTGCGCCCGGCGGCCCGCTCGATTTCGCCCTCGACCTCAAGATCCTTCAGCAGGGACTTGAGGCCGATCTTCTCGGCGCCCGAAAGGCCGAACGCACGGGCGATCTCCCGCTTGCCGACGGCAACCGGGCTGTCCTTGATAAACGCGAGAACTTCTTCCCGGGTGGGTAACCCGGCCTCTTGCCGTTTGGCCAATCGCGTCACGCCTCTGTCTCTGACGGCGCTTTTTTCGCCGCCTTCTTTGCCGGAGCCTTCTTGGCCCCCGTTGCCTTCACAGCAGCTTTCTTGGCCGGGGCCTTTTTGGCTGCCGCCTTCTTCTCGGTCGCTGCACCCTCGGCCTGGTCCTTTGCGCCCTTGGCGGCGGTTTTCTTGGCCGCCGTCTTGCGGGCAGGCTTCTTGGCCGGACCCTTGGCCGCCTTCGCCGCGATCAGTTCCACCGCCTTCTCCAGAGACAGGTCGTCAGGCGACATGCCCTTGGGCAGGGTGGCGTTCACCGATCCATCGGTCACATAGGGGCCGTAACGTCCGTCCATCACCTTTACCGCCGCACCGGATTCCGGGTGTGCTCCCAGTTCCTTAAGCGCTGCGGCGGCCTTGCGTTCCCCGCGCCCCCCACGATTGGCGGCATCCGCCAGTGTGACGACGGCCTGGTTCATGCCCATGGTCAGCACCTCCTCGGTGCTCCGGAGGCGGGCATACTTGCCGTCATGCAGCAGGTACGGCCCGAACCGGCCGATGCTGGCCAGAATCGGCTTTCCCGTCTCCGGGTGGGTACCGACCGTGCGCGGCAGCGCCAGCAGCGCCAGCGCCTGAGCAAGGTTCAGCGTATCGACCGGCACGTCCTTCGGAATGGAGGCCCTTGGCGGCTTCACCTTGTCCGCGCCTTCCTCGCCCAGCTGCACGTAGGGGCCGAACCGGCCCGAGCGCAGCGAGACGTCCAGCCCGGTGGCCGGGTCCGTGCCAAGCACCTTCGGCCCTTCGTCAGCCTGCCCTGCCGTTGCCTCTTCCGAGCCGAACGGCCGGGTGTAGCGGCACTCCGGATAGTTGGAGCAGCCGACGAACGCGCCGAACTTGCCCGCCTTCAGCGACAGGCGGCCTTCGGCGCAGGCCGGGCACGCGCGAGCATCGCGCTCGCCTTCCCTGGCACCAAACAAGTACGGCTCAAGGAACTCGTCCAGCGTCTTGATGACATCGCTGGGCTTGAGTTCGAGGATTTCCTTGGTTTTGGGCTCGAAGTCCGCCCAGAAGGCGCGCAGCACGTCCTTCCAGTCGATCTGGCCCGAGGAGATCTGGTCGAGCTGGCCTTCCAGATCCGCCGTGAAGTCATATTCCACGTAGCGCTCGAAGAACTTCTCGAGGAACGCGGTCAGTAGGCGGCCCTTGTCCTCCGGCATGAAGCGGTTGCGCTCCATCTTCACGTAGGCACGGTCGCGCAGAACCTGAAGAATGCTGGCGTAGGTGGACGGACGGCCGATGCCCAGCTCTTCCAGCTTCTTGACCAGAGAGGCTTCCGAATATCGCGGCGGTGGCGTGGTGAAGTGCTGCTCGCTCTTCACGTCCTTCAGCGCCGGGGTCTCACCCACGGTCAGCTTCGGGAGCCGGCGATTGTCGTCATCATCCCCGCTGGTGGACTGGCTGTCGTCCCGCCCTTCCTCGTACACCGCGAGGAAGCCCGGGAACTGCACCACTTGGCCCGTGGCGCGCAGGCCGGTCTTGCGGTCCTCCGACAGAAGCTCGGCCGTGGTGCGCTCCAGCCGAGCGCTGGCCATCTGGCACGCAATCGTACGCTTCCAGATCAGCTCATAGAGCTTCGCCTGCTCGGCCGAGAGATAGCGCGCCGCCTTGTCCGGGCGCAGGCTCAGGTTCGTCGGGCGAATCGCCTCGTGCGCTTCCTGGGCGTTCTTGGCCTTGGTCTGGTAGGTCCGCGGCGAAGACGGCACATAAGCCGCGCCGAAATCCTCCGCGATCACCGCGCGGGCGCCAGCAATCGCCTCGCCGCTCAGCGTCACGCCGTCCGTACGCATATAGGTGATGAGACCCGTGGTCTCGCCGCCCATGGAGATGCCTTCATACAGCTGCTGGGCGACGCGCATGGTCTGGGTTGCGGAGAACCCGAGCTTGCGAGCGGCTTCCTGCTGCAGCGTGGAGGTGATGAACGGCGGGTACGGATTCCGGCTGACCGGCTTCTGCTCCACCGATTCGATCCGGAAGCGCGACCCTTCCACCGTGCGGCGGGCGTGCTCGGCGCTTTCGGCGTTGTTGATGCTGAACTTGTCCAGCTTCTGGCCGTCCAGCAGCACCAGCCGCGCCGAGAACGCTTCGCTCGAGGCAGTGTTGAACAGCCCGTCGATGGTCCAGTACTCGCGGGCGACGAACCGCTCGATCTCGATCTCGCGATCGCAGATCAGCCGCAGCGCCACCGATTGCACCCGGCCCGCAGACCGGGCGCCGGGCAGCTTGCGCCACAGCACCGGAGACAGGGTGAAGCCCACCAGATAGTCCAGCGCGCGGCGGGCCAGATAGGCGTCGATCAGCTCGCGGTCGAGGTCGCGCGGGTTGGCCATCGCCTGCGTCACCGCAGACTTGGTGATCTCGTTGAAGGTGACGCGCTGCACGCCGCCCTTAGGCAGGGCGCGCTTGGCCTTCAGCACTTCCAGCAGGTGCCACGAGATGGCCTCGCCCTCGCGATCAGGGTCGGTCGCGAGAATGACCCGCTCGGCTCCCTTGACCTCGTCGGCAATGGCCTTGAGCTGCTTCTGCTTGTCGCCAGAGACCTCCCAAACCATGGAAAAGTCTTCGGCCGGCTTCACCGAGCCGTCCTTTGCAGGCAGGTCGCGCACATGCCCATAGGAGGCCAGAACCTTGTAGTTCGACCCCAAATATTTGTTGATTGTCTTGGCCTTGGCCGGCGACTCGACGATCACTACATCCACGGCGGCCCGTCCTTTCAGATCTTACGGGGCGGGACGCATACCTCAGTTCTATAATGTCTCGCAAGCCAGAGCCGGTCCCAATCGCTCTGTTAAACCGTTGGAACGAGCGATACCCGGTGCCCGATGTGACGCAGAACCCGCCCCGCCAGCTCCAGTTCGAGCAGCACAATCGACACCACGGCAGCAGGCAGACCGGTAGCACGGATCACCTCGTCAACGCCAACCGGCACGGTGCCGAGCAAGGCCAGAACCGCCCGGCGCGCCTCATCATCTGCCTCATACTGAACCAGTGAAGCCGGAGCCTGCTGGGGTGCGAACGGCACGATTGGTGCGGCAATATCCGGCCGCAGCTGCGGCTCCAGCGCCTCCAGTACATCGGCGCAGGACTGCACCAGCGTCGCCCCGTCCCGGATGAGGCTGTTCGGTCCAAGGGCGCGTGGCTCCAGCGGCGAGCCCGGCACCGCCATCACCAGCCGCCCCTGCTCTCCCGCCAGCCGCGCCGAGATCAGCGAGCCTGACTTGGCCGTTGCTTCCACCACCACCAGCCCCAGCGACAGGCCAGAGATGATGCGGTTGCGCCTCGGAAAGTGACTCTGCTGCGGCACGGAGCCCCACGGCTGCTCGCTCACCAGCAAGCCCTGCTCCGCAATCGCCTGCTGCAGCCGCTCGTTCTCCGGCGGATAATAGACGTTGAGGCCGCCTGCGATCACGCCGACGGTGCCACCGGCCGGGGTATTCCCCGCCAGATTGCCGAATTCCAACGCTCCCTTATGTGCAGCAGTGTCAATGCCCCGTGCCAGCCCGGAGACAACCACCAGCCCGGCTTCTGCCAGATCCCGCGCCAAGCGCTGCGTAAAGGCCTGCCCCGCCAGAGAGGCGTTGCGTGCCCCCACAATGGCAACGGCGGGCCGATCCGCCAGCACCATATGCCCACGCACCGCCAGCACCGGCGGCGCGTCTTCCACATGTGCAAGGCGTGATGGGTAAGGCGGCACGCCTAGAAACAGCAGCTCCCCACCACCGGCCCGTGTCGCCTCGATTTCTGCCTCTGCTAGGGCCGCTGGTGCGATTCGGATGTTCCGCCGCCCGCCCTTGCGCGCCAGGTCCGGCACAGCCTCCAACGCCTTCGCCGCCGATCCGAACCGGGCCAGCAACTGCCGGAAGCTGACTGGCCCCACGTTCTCGGAGCGAATCAACCGCACCCGGGCGATCTGCTCCGCCGTGCTCAGATGGGAAAAAGCCGAGTGAGAGAGAGGACGACCCATAGCGGCCCAAGTGTCCGCGCAGGGGCGCGAACGGTCAAGGTTCGCCGGGGTCGTAGAACGTCTCTAAAATAGTCGAATACGAGCATGAGTTAACAAGCCCAAATCACTGAGTTTTAACGACATTCAGGCCATTAACAGAACAGACCCCTATTCCTCGCCGTCTTCCGCCGCCTTCTTTTTCGAGCCAATGCGGGACTCCTCGCCGCGCATCAGGCGCACGATGTTGTCCGTGTGCTTAAAGTAGACCAGCGCTGCCATGCCGACGCCCAACGCCGCCATGTCGAGGCGATCGGTGTAAAAGGCAACGATCGGCGTCACAATGACGGCCACCAGCGCGCCAAGCGATGAGTAGCGCGTGATGAACGCGGTCGCCAGCCATGCCACGGCGAAGCCCACGGCCGGCCAGATCGCCAGTGCTGCGGTCACGCCGATATAGGTGGCAACGCCCTTGCCGCCCTTGAACTTCAGCCAGACGGGGAACAGGTGTCCAACGAACGCGCCTGCGCCCGCCAGCACGGCGGCATCCGCCGAGAATTGCGCCGCCAGCAGCACCGCGACCGCGCCCTTGCCGCCGTCCAGCAGCAGGGTGGCGGCGGCCAGCGCCTTGTTGCCGGTGCGCAGCACGTTGGTCGCGCCGATATTGCCCGAACCGATGGAGCGGATGTCTCCCAGCCCGGCGGCCTTGGTCAGCAGCAGGCCGAACGGAATCGAGCCGAGCAGATAGCCGAGAATGGCCCACACCCAAGGATTGCCGAGCATTTGTCCTGTCGCTCCCAAGCTTACTTACATGTTTCGGCGCGAACCTACCCGCCGCGCGTGAACCCGTCAAAAGCCTATATGCGTTCAGAACATTTTCAGTTGCGTGCAATATTCAGCCCGCCTCGTGGCTGCGCCTTGCCCGTAACATCGCGCCCACCTAAAAGGCTGACATGACCGACACCCTGCGCATCGCCCTCGCCCAGATCAACCAGATCACGGGTGACATCGACGGCAACATCGCCGCCATGCTCGACGCCCGCGCCCGCGTGGCCGACGCCGACCTGGTGGTGTTCCCCGAGCTTTCGCTCATCGGCTACCCGCCGGAGGATCTTGTGCTGAAGCCCGCGCTGCATCATGCGGCGCAGGCCGGGCTGGAGCGGCTGGCCGCCGTGACCGCCGATGGCGGCCCCGCCATGCTTGTGGGCACCTGCTGGGCCGAAGACAGCGCACTCTACAACGCCGCCGTGCTGCTGGAGGCCGGGCGCATCGCCGCCGTCACCCGCAAGCACGACCTGCCCAACTACGGTGTGTTCGACGAGAAGCGCGTGTTTGCCTCCGGACCGCTGCCGGGGCCCATACCGTTCAAGGGCGTGCGCCTCGGCATTCCGGTGTGCGAGGATATCTGGACGCCGGACGTGTGCGAGTGTCTGGCCGAAACCGGCGCGGAGATCCTCATCAGCCCCAACGCGTCCCCGTTCGAGCTGGGCAAGGAAGACAAGCGGCTCCAGCACGTGGTGGCCCGCGTCACGGAAACCGGCCTGCCGTTCATCTACCTCAACCGCATGGGCGGTCAGGACGAACTGGTGTTCGACGGCGCCAGCTTCATCCTGAACGCAGACTGCTCGCTGGCCGCCCGCCTGCCGGAATGGCAGGAACACATCATGGTGACGGACTGGACACGCACGGCCTCCGGCTGGCAGTGCGAGAAGACCGAGATCTGCCGCCCGTGCGACGAGCTGGAAGACGTGTATCGCGCCATGGTTCTTGGCCTGCGCGACTACGTCACCCGCAACCGCTTCCCCGGCGTGGTGCTCGGCATGTCGGGCGGCATTGACAGCGCCTTGTCTGCCGCCGTTGCCGTCGATGCGCTGGGCGCAAGCAAGGTGTGGTGCGTGATGATGCCCTCGCGCTTCACCTCGCAGGAAAGCCTGGATGACGCCGCTGATTGCTCCAACCGCCTCGGCGTGCGGCTGGATTCGGTGCAGATCGAGCCCGCCGTGCAGGCGTTCGACGCCATGCTCGCCGCTCTGTTCAAAGGGCGCGGGCGCGACATCACCGAAGAGAACATCCAGTCCCGCTCCCGCGGCCTGACGCTGATGGCGCTCTCCAACAAGTTCGGCCACATGGTGCTGACCACCGGCAACAAGTCGGAGATGTCCACCGGCTACGCCACGCTCTATGGCGACATGTGCGGCGGCTATTCGGTGCTGAAAGACGTCTATAAAACAATGGTGTTCGACCTGTGCCGGTGGCGCAACGCCAACCGGCCCATCGAGGCGCTGGGGCCGGAAGGCGAAGTGATCCCCGAGCGGATCATCACCAAGCCGCCGACCGCCGAGCTGCGCGAAAACCAGAAGGACGAGGACAGCCTGCCGCCCTACCCGGTGCTGGACGCCATTCTGCATGGACTGGTGGAGGAGGAGCTTTCCGTCGATGCCATTGCCGAGCGCGGTTACGACCCCGCCGTCGTCTCCCGCGTCGAGCGTCTGCTGTATGTTGCAGAATATAAGCGACGGCAGGCCCCGCCGGGGGTAAAGATCACCCCGCGCAGCTTCGGCCGCGACCGCCGTTATCCCATCACCAACGCCTTCCGGACCGCACGATGACTGATACACCCCCTGTAGTTCGCTTCGCGCCGTCCCCCACGGGTTACCTGCACGTCGGCAACCTGCGCACGGCCATCATCAACGCCCTGTTTGCCGAGAAAGCCGGCGGGCGCTTCCTGCTGCGGCTGGACGACACCGACCTTGCCCGCAGCCGCGAAGAGTATGTGGACGGCATCCGCCGCGATCTCGCCTGGCTCGGCATCCGCATTGACGGCGAGGAGCGCCAGTCCGCCCGCACCGCTGCCTATGAAGCCGCATTCGAGAAGCTGCGCGCCTTCGGCCGGGTGTACCCCTGCTACGAGACCAGCGAAGAGCTGGAAATGCGCCGCAAGATCCAGCTCTCCCGCGCCCTGCCCCCAGTGTACGATCGCGCGGCGCTGAAGCTGACCGAAGAAGACCGGGCAAAGCTGGAGGCCGAGGGCCGCCGCCCGCACTGGCGCTTCAGGCTGGAAACCAGCGCCCGCATTGAATTCGAAGATCTGGTGCAGGGCCATGTGAGCCTTGATCCCGCCTCGCTGTCCGATCCCGTGGTACGGCGCGAGGACGGATCGTGGCTCTACATGCTGCCCTCCGTCATTGATGACATCGACATGCAGATCACCCACGTGGTGCGCGGGCAGGACCATCTCACCAACTCGGCGGTGCAGCTCCAGATGTTCGAGGCGCTGCAGGCTCCGGCACCGACGCTGGCGCATCTGGCGCTGCTCTCCACCAAGGGTGGCGAGCTGTCCAAGCGTCTCGGCTCGGCAGGCGTCGAGCACTACAAGGCACTGGGCGTCGAGCCGCTAACACTGATCGCCTATCTCGCTCGCCTCGGTACCTCGCTGCCGATCGAGCCCGTGACCGATCGCGCCGCGCTGGTGGAGACGTTCGACTGGTCCCGCTTCAACAAGGCCAACGCCCTGTTCGA
>NZ_DATBUP010000204.1:0-21753 GCF_036515995.1 Pedomonas sp.
GCGCTCAGGATCAAGAGACCCGCGGCCGTCGGCATCAGGGCGCGGTCAGCGATGGGCGGCACCACCAGGTTACCCACGGTCATGCCGATGCCGAACACGGCCAGTACGATCGGCACGAAGGACTGGGAAACTCCCGTGACCTCGACGAAAGTGACGGAGAGGTAGGTATAGACCGCGAACAACCCGCCAAAGCCGATGGCCGCTGTGATGAGCGTGAGCCACACCTGGAGGCGGGCGAGCGCTCCCAGCTCCCGCAGCGGACTGGCCGTACTGTCAGGCTTGTCGGCAGGTGCCCACAACCAGACCAGCAAGGCCGTCAGCAGGCCAATGGCGGCAACGATACCGAAGCACCAGCGCCAGCCGACCGCCTGGGAGAGCCAGCTTGCCAGCGGTACGCCGATGATGGTGGCGGTGGTAAGGCCCAGGAACATACGCGAAATCGCCCTGGTGCGCCGCCTTGGCTCGACGAGCGAGGCGATGACCAGCGCCGCGATGCCGAAGTAGGCGCCGTGGGGCAGGCCGCTGAAAAAGCGGAACAGCATCAGCTCATGGTAGGACTGGGAGACAGCGCTCAGCGCATTGCCGAGCGCGAACATGGCCATCAGCCCGATCAGGAGCGTGCGTCGCGCGATCCGCGCCGACAGCACGGCGATGATCGGCGCGCCCACCACCACGCCGAGTGCATAGGCGCTGATAGCGTGACCCGCGGTCGGCTCGTCGATGCCAAGATCGCGGGCAAAAAAGGGCAGCACGCCCATCGATGCAAATTCGGTAGTACCGATACCAAAGGCGCCTGTCGCTAGCGCAAGCATGATTAGCCCGGGGTGCGTTCCACGGGCAGCAACACTACTCATAACTCGATCCTGATCTGCCGCCGACACAATCGCGGCCTGTCGAAGCCCGGCCAACAGCCGACTTTAGGGCCGGCTCCAGCCTGGTGCGCTACATGACTGCCTTGGCAGATCAATTCAAGACCGATCCGCCGCACGCCTGCCAGGTTCTAAGGGCGGATCGCTGCGACTTTACCGGAAGACACCGCTCGGATCGGCAAGCGCCCCGGCTTTTCGCCAGATCACTCGGCCTCGGCACCCCAGCACGTGTAACCGGGAAATCCGATCAGGGTGCATCGAGCACCTTGCGGATCTTGGCGGCGAGGTCGTCAATGGTGAAGGGTTTGCCGATCAGCTCAACACCCGGATCCAGCACGCCATTATGCACGATTGCATTTCGGGTATATCCCGTCGTGAACAGAATCTTCAACTCGGGACGGCGGCGCTTTGCCTCGTCCGCCAGCTTGCGCCCGTTCACGTCCGGCATGACAACATCGGTAAAGAGCAGGACGATCTCCGGGTGTGCATCAAGCAGGCGCAGCGCGGCTGTAGCGCTGTGCGCCTCCAAAACGTCATAGCCGAGCTCTACGAGTGCCTCGACGCTGAATTGTCTGACCGCCGGCTCGTCCTCGACGACAAGAATGACCTCGTGCTGCTCTCCGAGCGGCACGACTGCAGGCGCAGGCGCGTCGATCGGCTCATCACCGCGGCTGAAATAGCGGGGCAGGTAGATCTTCACTGTCGTCCCCTGGCCGACCTCAGAGTAGATCTTCACATGCCCGCCCGTCTGCTTCACGAAGCCGTAGACCTGGCTCAACCCCAGGCCTGTTCCCCTGCCAACCTCCTTTGTGGTGAAGAACGGATCGAAGACCTTGGCCATCACCTCGGGCGGCATCCCTTCCCCGGTGTCGGTCACGGCAATGAGCACATACTGACCCGGCACGACCTCAGGATGGGCGGCCGCATACCGATCATCCAGAAACCCGTTTTGCGTCTCGATTGTAAGGCGGCCGCCATCAGGCATGGCATCGCGCGCGTTGATCGCAAGATTGAGGATGGCGCTTTCAAGCTGGTTCCGGTCGACGCAGGTTCTCCAAAGCCCTCCGGAGAACACCGTCTCCAGGCGGACATCCGCGCCGAGCGAGCGGCGAAGCATCTCCGACATGCCGGCCAGAAGGCTGTTGGCATCAAGGGGTTCGGGCTTCAGAGATTGCTGACGCGCGAAGGCCAGCAGTCGCTGGGTCAGCTCTGCAGCGCGGCGCGCGCCTTCCATGGCCGCCTCGACATAGCGCCGCGCCTGAGGCGCAGGGCCGATGCGCCGGGACAGCAGATCCAGAGAGCCCAGGACAACCGACAGCATGTTGTTGAAATCATGGGCGATACCGCCCGAGAGCTGGCCGATCGCCTCCATTTTCTGGGCTTGCCGCAGCGCGTCTTCGGCCTGCACCCGTTCGGCAATCGCCTGGGCCACCCGCTGCTCGAGGGTCTCGTTGAGCTGGCGCAGCTCTTCCTCGACGCGCCTGCGCTCGGTAATGTCGCGCGCGCTGATCGAGACGCTGATGATCTCGCCATTGTTATCATGAACGGACGCAACGCTGATATCGCCATGGATGATCGCCTCGCCGGCGTCCATCCGAAGCGGCACTTCACGGCGGACCATCCGGCCTTGTAGCGCCATGTCGATCAACTGATTGATCTCGTCGCGGCACCCTTCCGGGAAAAGGGCGACAGCGTCCGTGCCAAGCGCGTCATCCGAGTGAATCGGGAAAAGCTGCCGGGCCGCTTCGTTCCAAGCGACAAGCCTTCCCTGCCTGTCAACAGCAAGAAAGGCATCCGGAGACTGGTTCAGCAGCGTCGCCAGGTAGCGCTCCGACAGGGCGAGCTGGGACCGCCGCGCCTGGCTCTCCGTCGTACTGGCACGAGAGGCGAGTTGCAGATTGATCCGGTCATAAAGCGCAACCCGGTTCGCCCGTTGACGGGAGGTGCTCGCCGCTTCTTGCAATACGGAGCGCAGAGTGTCCGGAGTTGCATCGTTGCTCACCGTCCAGGCCGCGCCAAGGTTGGAGACGAACGGCAAGCTTGCACGGAAGCGCTCAACCCGCTCCGGCGGCAGGACAAAGACGATTTGGGACCGCGGACTGAGATCGCGCAAGTGCCGTGCCATGCTCAAGGGACTGGGCAGGGTCGGCCCCAGCACAATGACATCCGGCGGTGCAGCCGCCACCCGGGTCTCGACGCCTTCGCATTCGATCTGCCGGGTCTCCATCACCTCGAGCGCCACAGCGGCCTTTGCGGAGCCTAGCGCTGCGCCCAGCCAGGAGGCATCACCCGCCTCGCCGATGAAGAGCATGTCGTAGCGGCTTTCCATGACCTATGCTCCGAGTGGGGGCAGACCAAGCAGCGACCGGCCAAGCCAGGTTTTGAGAATCTGGGTTGTCGGCGACATGATGTGCGCCGCCTGCGCGTCTCGCATCAAGCGGGCAAGGGTACCATCCTTGCTGTAGTTGCGGCCGCCGCCGAGCATCATCGCCATCTGGGTCACGGCCGTGACCATCTCTGCCACATCCGCTTTTGCGGCAAACAACGCCAGAGGAGCCTGGGGGTCGCCCGCGTCGCCAAGACGGGCTGCATGACGGGTCAGTTGCCGCGCGCGCTCGACCCTGATCCACATCTCAGCGACCTGGTGGGCGAGGATGGGCACGGCGCTCAGCTGCTCGCCCGTGTGCACGTGGCTGCGCTCCTTCAGATGAGCGGTCACCGTATCGAGCGCGGCCTGCGCGATGCCGAGATAGACACCCGACATGCCGATGATGAAATAGGGCGCGACCACCTCGAACACATACCAGATCTGATCTCCCTCGGATCCGAGCCGATTGGCCTCCGGGATGCGCACCCGATCCAGGCGCAAGCCGCGCGAACTGTTCCCGCGCATGCCAAAGCCCTGCCATTCCTGCTGCCATTTGAGGCCAGGCATTGATCCCTCGACAACGAAGCAGGTGAACGTGCCCGGGTCGAGCTCGAACCCTGGCGGGACAGCTGACAGCACATAGGAATCGGCATGCCCACCGCTGGTGACGAAGCTCTTCTCGCCATCCAGCACGACGTCGTTGCCCTCGACTGCAAATTTCGTGCGCGGAATGAAGAAGAAAGAGCCTGTCCCCGGTTCGCTGAGCGCCAGGGTCGTGATGTGCCGGCCCTCGGCGATCGGGCGCAGAAACCGCTCCTCGTGAAAGGGCGTCGCCTTGCTCGCCACGACCTTGGTGGCGACGCTGTGCATGCCAAAGCACATGGCCGTCGAACTGCAGTGCCGGCCCAACTCCTCCGTCACAACGGCCAGGGCAAGAAGACCCTTCCCATGACCGCCGAGGTGTTCAGGCACGTGCAGTCCCATGAGGCCGGCCTCGGCAAGCGCCCTCAGGCTGCGCTCGGGCCACTGCCCGCCCTGGTCAACAACCTCGGCATTGGAGGCAAGTACGTCACTTGAAACATCCGCTGCGATCTGGCGCAAGCGCTCTATATCCGGCGTCAAATGCTCCACCAATCCATCCTCTCCGTGACGTTAAAGCATTAACGTCAGGTAATTGACGTCTACCGGTAGTCAAACCACCCAGCGGTCGATACTGAAGTGGAATCAGACCAAAATAGTTCCACCGCACCGGCGCTTTGCCGACCAGCCTGCCAAGGCAGCGCGAGGAGCCCCCAAAGCCGAACGTAACGGATGAGGCAGGCTAGATTGGGTGGCCTGTCGTCGCCGCTGGCGCCCGGATCTGCCATTAAGGGAAACTGTTCCGGAAGCAGAATTAAGTCAGGGAATTCCAGATACGCAGCTTGCACTTGCGTGGGCCAGCGAAAGCTGTGGCCGGTTTGTACGCCAGGACGCCCCCGGTCCGACAGCGCTTTATTGTATATTCACCAATTGAATGTATATTATGCAATCAGTCAACAGCGCTCCGGCCGCGCGGCCACCGAACAAGCAAGAAGGGACTCCTATGACTGTGGATCGGGCAGTTGTCATTGTGGGCGCAGGCGAGGCTGGCGTGGCCGCCGCATCTGCAATTCGGGAAAGCGGCGATCATCGTCGGATCGTTCTTATCAGTGAAGAGCCTCATCTGCCCTACGAGCGTCCGCCCCTGTCAAAAGAAGCATTGACGGATGAAACCCCGGCCCTGAAGACCATCCGCCCGGCCCCATGGTTCAAGGAGCAGTTCATCGACCTCCGGCTCGGCTGGCGCGTACAGTTCATCGACGCGGCACGGCGCTCGCTTGTGCTGGAGACGGGCGGGCGCGCCGACGAGTTGTTCTATGACCAGCTCCTTCTGGCAACCGGCGCGCGGGTGCGCACGCTGACAGATGCTCCCACCGGCGTATGTTACCTGAGGACCCATGAGGACAGCGTCGCGCTGCGTTCGCGGCTGTCGCAAGCGCAGCGTCTTCTGGTGATCGGCGGCGGCGTGATCGGCCTTGAGGTCGCCTCCTCGGCCCGCCACATGGGCAAGGAGGTTGTCGTTCTCGACATGGCCCCCCGCCTGATGGCGCGTGCACTGGCACCAGACGTCTCCAACGTGATCACCGAGCTGCACCGGGATGGCGGCGTCGACATCCGCCTCAACGCTGGCTCCATCGATCTGCGGCAGACGCCTCAGGGAATGCGCGCCATTCTTGGCGATGGGACCGTCTATGACGGTGACCTGGTCGCAGCAGGCATTGGCGTCATTCCCAACACCGAACTTGCCGCACAGGCCGGCTGCGCCCTTGAGAACGGCATTCTCGTTGATGAAGCCGGACAGACCAGCGTGCCTGGGATCTATGCCGCAGGCGATGCTGCGGCCTTCCCCCACCCCGTGTTCGACCGGCACGTGCGCGTCGAGGCCTGGCAGCATGCCCGCCGTCACGGCGCCCATGTTGGCCGCGCCATGGTAGGAACGCCTGCTCCCTATAGCGAGGTTCCCTGGTTCTGGACGGATCAGCACGGCGTCAATGTCCAGGTGGCTGGCCTGGCGGCGGACTGTGACCGGACGCTCTGGCGCGGCGCTGGCCCGGCTCGCACCGCGTTCCATTTCTCCGGCAACCGGCTGGTGGCAGCAACCACGCTCAACAATGGGCGCGACATGCGGCCGGTCACCAACCTCATTGCTGCCGGCTGGCAGGGCGACCCCCAGGCCCTCCTCGACGCGAGCACCCCGCTTGGCAAGCTCGCTGCGCGCCTTCTGGCCGAGCATACGGCAGCAACGGCTGCGGCCTGACGCGGCAACAGGGCCGGCCGCAGACATTGCCTGCGACTGGCCCGCCTACTTGGCCTTGGCCGCCACCCGCCGCTTCGCCCGGACAGCCTTTTCATCTGCCGGCGCTGTCTCGGGCCAGCGACCGCCCAGAGACTCGGTCAAATGCCTGCAGGACGCCAGCAAGGCATCGCGCGCGCTGCGATCCTGCGCGGCTGGAAACGCCGCGTTGGCAATGAGCGAGCCCACCAGCACCAGCCGTCCCTGCAGGTCGAAGACAGGTGCCGCTGCAACCCTGAGGCCCGGAATCAGATCGCCTTGAACCGTCGAGTAGAGTTGCTGGCGCGTTCGGGTCTTCAGCTCTGCCATCCGCTCCGGGGTCCAGCCGCCCAGTGCTGCTTCTTCCGCCACGCGCGGCGCGGTCAGCATTTCGTCAGCAAAGGCAAAAAAGATGTGCCCAGTGGCTGACTGCAGCACTGGAAGGGCGGATCCGATGGCGAGCGATGTCACGACCGGCGGATGACCGGAAAACCAACGCACGACGGTCGGCCCGGCATCACCCCAGACCGTCACCTGGCACGTCCACCCGGTCTCAAGCGCCAGCTTCTGAAACACTTCATCGGAAGCGGCAAAGACATCGAGGCGGGAGAGAGCAGACAGGCCGATACGAATGGCGCCTGCGTCCAGGTCATAAAGGCTGGAGCGGCTGTCCTGCTTGACCATGCCGCTCGCCATCAGACTGCTGAGGTACCTGTGCGCCTGGCTGGCCGACAGTTCGGCCTTGTGGGCGATCGACGACAGGGTCGCTGGGCCGCCCTGAGCTGCAACCGCCGAGAGCACCCGCAAACCGATCTCAACCGATTGAATGCCGCGCCGCTTCTCGCCATTGCCTGCCCGTCCTGCCACGTTACCGCCTCCCACATAGTTGTCAGTGGCCGCCACTATCGTTCACGGCCCGTCATGGATACTGAAATGCCGCGTCTTGTCCGTGTTGGCAATGGCGGCTTGCCCGCAATCCGCGCCTGGATTTCGCGCTGGGGCCGGCGCGGGTTCCGCCAAACACTTTTTCCACGACAGAGCGGCCAAGGGCAAATCCGGAGCGAACAAGGAAGCTTGGCTGCCACCTCTGCCGGCGCGACCCGCCCCCCTTTGGAACCATCGCCCATCGGAACAAATTTTCTTATGTACAATCGATTGCACATTAGGATATTCCGCGATACGCTTCTCGGCAACAAGAAGAAGGGGAGAACACGTGAGTCACGATTCTCATGCATGGCCGGCGGACGCGGACGGGCGCGTCCCCTACTGGGTCTACTCCGATCCCGACGTATACCAGGCCGAACTCGAGAAAATCTGGTACGGGCCGCACTGGCTCTACGTCGGCCTTGAGTGCGAAATTCCCGACGTTGGCGATTTCAAGACAACGACGCTGGGCGAGCGGCCGGTCATCATGGTCCGCAGCGCACCCGATGAAATTTCCGTCGTGGAGAATCGCTGCGCACACCGCGGCCTGAAATTCTGCCAGGAGCGCTTCGGCAACCGCTCGGACCTCCTGTGCCCTTACCATCAGTGGTCTTACAATCTGCGCGGCGAGCTGACGGGCGTTCCGTTCCGCCGCGGTGTGCGCCGCCAGGGCGGCATGCCGGCGGACTTCGATCCCAAGATGCACGGTCTCAACCGGCTGCGCGTCGAGGAAGTCAACGGCGTGGTCTGGGCCACCTTTTCGGACGAGACGCCGCCGTTTCGCGAGTATCTGGGCGAGCGCTTCTGGAAGCACTACACCCGGGTTTATGACGGCCGCAAGCTGCAGGTGCTCGGCTACAACCGCCAGCATATTCCGGGCAACTGGAAGCTGATGCAGGAAAACATCAAGGACCCGTATCACGCGAGCCTTCTGCATGTTTTCTTCGTCACCTTCGGCCTGTTCCGGGCCGACCAGAAATCCGCCGTCGACATCGACGAGACCGGCCGGCACGGCATCCTGATCAGCCGCAAGGGTGAAAAGGAAGCCAACGACGTCACCTCGGATATGCGCAATTTCCAGGGCGATCTGCGCCTGGAGGATCCGCGCATCATGGACGTGGTGCAGGAGTTTCCGGGCGAAGATACGGTCGGCATGATTACCATCTTCCCGAGCGTGATCCTCCAGCAGCAGATCAATTCGCTGACCACGCGCCAGATCGTCCCGAAAGGCCCGGACGGGTTCGACTTCCACTGGACCCACTGGACCTACGCTGATGATACGGAAGAGATGAAGCTGCGCCGCACCCGGCAGGCCAACCTCTTCGGCCCGGCCGGCTTCGTCTCGGCCGACGACGGCGAGGTCATCGAATTCAGCCAGCAGGGCTTCGCTGCAAGCCCGGACGAAGCTGCCGTTGTGACCATGGGGGGGCGCGAGATCGAGTGCACGGACCACATGGTCACGGAGACCGCCATTCGCGCCATGTATCGCTACTGGCGAAAGGTGATGGGCTATGAGCATGCAGAATGAAGTGAGCCGGATCGAGGACGCCAATCACGCGATCGTGCGTGAGTTCTACGACGCCTACTATGAGACGCTGGACGCCGTGCGCCTGGAGGAGTGGCCGCAGTTCTTCGCAGAAGACTGCATCTATCGGATCATCCCGCGGGAGAACTACGAGCGGGGCTTTCGCCTGGCGACCGTCGGCGCGGAAAGCCGGGGCATGCTCGCCGACCGGGTCGTTGGCCTCACCCGCACCCAGGTCTATGCGCCGCGCTACTATCGCCGGTTCCCCGGGCCGCTCCGGCTGCGCCCGGTCAGCGACGGGGCTCTGCCGGTCGAGCACAATCTTCTGATGGTGCAGACGCTGATCGACAAGCCGAGCGAGATCGTCCTGTGCGGGCGCTGCCACGACCGGCTCATCGTTGAGGACGGCAAGCTGCTCCTCAAGGAGCGGCACGTCGTCTTTGACTCCGAGATGATCGCCAACAGCCTCGTCTACCCCGCCTAAGACCAGAGGAAGAAGCAGACATGCCTTGGATCCCGACCCTTCCGCCCACCGCCCTTGCTGATGAAGGCGTTGCCGGCGCAGTCGCCGGCAAGGTCAGGGTGGCGCTTTACCAGGTGGACGACGCCTTTTACGCCACCGCCCTCATGTGCACCCACGGTCAGGCTAGCCTGGCGGACGGCTATCTGGACGGTTGCCTGATCGAATGCCCCCTGCACCAGGGGACCTTTGATGTGCGTACCGGCGCGCCCATGAGCGAGCCTTGCACCGAAGCCGTTCGCAGCTTCCCCACCAAGCTCGAGGATGGCCTCATCCATGTCCTCGTGAACGACGACGAGGTCTGATATGGCAAACGGACTTCCCAACGACGCCCGGCAGCAGCTCGAGGCTCTTTATGCCGAGATGCAGCCCAAGAGCCTCTATCCGTTGTGGGAGGTGCTGGCCGCACTCGTGACCAAGCAGCCCCAAGCGCCGACCCAGGCCGCCAAATGGTCGTTTCCTGAGGTGCGCGACTATCTGATGCGCGCCGGCGATCTCATCAGCGCGCACGACGCGGAGCGGCGTGTGCTGATCCTGGAAAACCCGGGCCTGCCGGGTACCTCGGGCATCACCACCAGTCTTTATGCGGGCCTCCAGCTTATCCTGCCGGGCGAAATCGCGCCCTGTCACCGCCACTCCCAGTGCGCGCTGCGCTTCATCATGGACGGCGACGGTGCGTTCACGGCGGTTGATGGCGAGAAGGCCATCATGCGCCCGTTCGATCTGGTGCTGACGCCGAACTGGCAGTGGCATGACCATGGCAACACCACGTCCCGGCCCATGATCTGGCTGGATGGCCTGGATATTCCAACCGTCCGCCACTTCGATGCCAGCTTTGCCGAAAAGCTGGGAGATGACGTCCACCCTGAGACAGTCTCGGCCGACGACAGCATGACCCGCTACGGGCGCAACCTGCGCCCCTTGCGGGGCAGCAAGGCGGACCGTCGCCCGGCGCACCAGCCGCTGTTCCACTACCCTTATGCCGAATGGCGCGACAGCCTGGCCGCGCTTGCGTCATCCGAAGCTCCGGATCCGCATCTGGGCCATGCGCTCGAGTTCGTGAATCCGGCCGACGGCGGGCCAATCATGCCAACCATCGCCGCCCATGTCCGCCTCCTGCCTCAAGGTTTCACCACCCGGGCGCGCCGTTCAACCGATGCCACGGTCTATGTCGTTGTCGAAGGCCATGGCGACGCCAAAATCGGCGATGTTGAGCACAAGCTGTCGCAAGGGGACATCTTCGTTGTTCCTTCGTGGCAGGAGCTCAGCCTCACCGCCGGCTCGGAACTGGTCCTATTCGGTTACTCCGATCGGGCTGCCCAGGAAAAACTCGGCCTCTACCGCGAAAGTAAGGACTGATATGCAGATCACCCTTCCCCCTCCCGTCGTTGCAGCCGTTGCAGGGACCGATACCGGCTTTCCAGTTCGCCGCGTTTTTTGCGTCGGGCGCAACTATGCCGAACATGCCCGCGAGATGGGCCGTGACCCGGACCGTGAGCCGCCGTTCTTCTTCAGCAAGTGGGCTGAGACGGTGGTGCCCGATGGCACGACCATCCCCTATCCGCAGGCCACCAAGAACTTTCACTACGAGGCCGAGCTGGTGGTTGCCATCGGCAAGGCCGGCCGCAACATTTCGGTCGACGCCGCACTCGATCACGTGTTCGGCTATGCAACCGGCCTCGACATGACCCGCCGCGATCTTCAGCTTGAGGCCCGCAGCCAGGGCCGGCCGTGGGATACGGGCAAGAACGTCGAGCAGAGCTCGCCGCTCGGCCTCATCCACCCGGCAAGCCAGATCGGTCACCTGAACAAGGGTGCCATCCGCCTCACCGTCAACGGCGCGGTCAAGCAGAGCGCGGATCTGGCAGACCTGATCTGGCCGGTGGCGGACATCGTCTCCTTCCTGTCCGGTCTTTACCAGATCGAGCCGGGCGACCTCATCTACACCGGCACGCCCGCAGGCGTCGGCCCGGTGGTGTCGGGTGATGAAATGGTCGTCGAGATCGACGCCCTGACGCCGCTCAAGATCAAGGTCGGAGATCCGGTCGCATGATCCTGCACGGATATTTCCGCTCCTCCGCCAGCTGGCGCGTGCGCATTGCGCTCGCGCTGAAAGGCCTGGCAGCAGAGCAGCGGTTTCATCATCTGCGCAAGGGGGAACAGCGGGCGCCGGACTATCTGGCGCTCAACCCTCAGGGGCTGGTGCCGGCGCTGGAGCTGGACGGCGACGTCTCGCTGACCCAGTCGCTTGCCATCATCGAGTACCTCGAGGAAAGCCACCCGACCCCGGCGCTGCTGCCCGGCGATCCGGTGCAGCGGGCGCGTATCCGGGCCTTTGCTCAGGTCATCGCCTGCGACGTCCATCCGATCCAGAACCTCAAGATCCTGGCCCGCCTGCGTGCGCTCGACCACGATGACGCGGTTGTGAATGAATGGGCGCGCACGACGATCGCCGAGGGGCTGGAGGCCTGCGAGGCCCTGATTTCCAAGGAAAAGGGACCCTACTGTTTCGGGGATACCCCGACCCTGGCCGATGTCTGCCTCATTCCCCAGCTGGGCAATGCAGAACGCTTCGGCGTTGATATTGCCTGGCCGAGGATCCAGGAGGCCGCTGCCGCTTGCGCCGCGCTTCCCGCATTCCAGCAAGCCGCACCGGATCAGCAGCCGGACGCGGAATAAAAATACGTCATCCCTGACAAAGGGCGTCTTCTCCCAAATTTCTGACAGCCTCACCTTGGGCGGCCCCGCAAGTCGGGGCCGCTGTTTTTTGTCAGGCCGCTCCGCTCGTAAGGCAAAATTATCGGCAGGATGATATCGGCCATGGAGGCCGCGCATCCAATCCAGCGCCAACGCTGTTATGGGCGAGATCATCCTCAAGTTCCCAGATCTTCTCAGACACGTCGCGATGGAAGAGGAATGGCTGGCCCTTAAAGAAGCGCCATTGCAGCTCGCAGCCTGCGCCCAGCCGCAATTTAAAGTCCAGCCAAAGATGAGGAGCGCGTCCTTGGCCTGCCCGTGGGGTGCGGTGCACTGCGCCTGCCCCCTACCCGGGCGCTGCGCTGAGGTGCTGGACGATCGCCTCGGTTATTGGGATTTCTCGCCGTTATTCTCTGCGCAGTGAATATGCGCTTGGCGTCGCATACTCGGCGATAAATCAAATATCTCTGCTCAGCAGCAGAACGCCTGACATTGTTGACTGGCGCGAGACGCCAGGCAAGGTCTTGCTTCGTAGGCAATGCTTTTAGCGAGCGAGGCGTCAGTTCAGCTGTCCCGCTACGCATCGATCCATTATCCCTCGGGATTGCTGGCCTTGACGCAAAACGGCTGCCCGCACCCGAAGCGCGAGCAGCCGCTTGCCGGTCTCTTGACCTGTCTTTTTTAGAACTTCAGCTGGGTCTGCACTCCCAGGAAATGAGCGCTCTCGCCGCCGCCGGCCTTGAAGGCCTCGGAGGCAAAGAAGCGGTTGTAGCTGAAGCGGAAGGCAACATAGGCCGCCGGCTGCCAGTTCACGTCGAAATTATAGGCCGTGCCCACATAGCGGTCGTCGCCCACAGGCCGGATCAGCGGCGCGGAGGTCGGTGCAGCGTAGGTCACGTCGTTTGCGGTCTGCCGCCAGAACACCTCCGGTCCGGTGACGATGGTCACCGTGCGGGCCGGCTTCAGCGACAGCATGGGGAAGATATCGACCATGTTGGAGAAGTTGAACCAAGCCGTATCGCTGTTGGTGTAGACGGGCGCCTTGGGGAACGGCGCAACGAAGGTTCCGTTGGTGCCGTTATCGGGCGTCCCGTCGCCTGAAAAGGCGTTGACCCGCAAGCCCAGACGCGGCGTCAGCGGCAGATGGGGCATGCTGTAGCCTGCCTCCATAAGCAAGCCCCAGGCACGGATACGGTCAGAGCCGCTCTGGCCGAACTGGTAGACGGCCTCGGCGTCATAGTCCCAGGGACCGCTGCGGCCATAGGCACGCACACCGATGCTCTCCCTTTCCTCGTCGACCCGGCGGTCGACAAACGGCGCGGCCCGGCGCTTCACATTGTAATAGTAGCTGTCAACCGCCAAGCCCGGCACCAGAGCACCGGGCAGGGTCGAGACATGGACGCCGTTGAGACGGCCCCCGTCGATCGTGCCGTCATCGAAGCTGCTCTCGGACTTCACTTCAACCGGCTTGGTGAGGAAGGCATCCACCCGCACCGCGCCCGGCAGCGTGTAGGTTGCGCGCACACCCTGGAAGAGGAAACGGGAGTTGGGTCCCTCGCGCAGGCCCACGAGCTTGCCCGAACCCAGCGGCATCTCGAACCGGCCTGGGCGCAGATTGAGGGTGGCGCTCGACCCCAGAGGCAGGGTCACGTCAACGAACGCCTGTTCCAGATCGAACTTGTCCTCGTTGGGAGGCGTTGCGATCTCCTCACCGTACTCGCGGTTGTCCCCAAGTTCGACAAAGGCGCGGAAGTGAGGCCCGACATGCAGGTCGGCCATCAGGCGCAGACGTTGCATGAAGGTTGAGTTGCTGTCGTCTCCGGGACGCGCGCCAAGCGTTAAATGGTTCGTGTCCATATAATAAAAGCGCGCCTCACCGCCGATCGAGAGGTAGGCATCCTCCCGCCCGAGCGAGATATGGCGCAGAGCACCCAGCGGCGTGGATCCGGCCTCCGGCTGGCCCCAGTCCTCGGTCCAGCGCAGCACCTGAGGCACGCCCGGTTTGCCCAGCCGGCCAGCTGGTACCAGTTCCGGCGGCAAGGTGCCGGGCGTTGCGCTTTGCGGCGGCGGCGCCGCCGGCGGCATCAACTGAGCAAAGACGGGGCTAATGATGCCAAAGGCACAGGCCAGGGCCGTGGTGCAGGCAAGAGGAAGGCGCGCACGCCGTACGCCACGCACATGCAAGGTCATGACGAGTCTCCAGAAGTCGGAATTCTATCAAAGCGCTTATCCGCCCCGGGGGCCGGTTCTACCCCCGACGGAGCAGAACCAGCGCCAAAGCGGCGATCAGGGCAGGCGCAACGGCGGTCAGAAGCAGGTCCTGGTTGGACCAGCCCATGCCGAGCAGCGCACCGCCGGCCACAGGACCGAGGATCGAGCCGACCCGGCCGATGCCAAGCGCCCAACCCACACCCGTCGAGCGGATGGTCGTTGGATAGACCGATGCGGTGACCGCGTTCAGCCCGATCTGGGCACCCACGACGCCGAAACCGGCCAAGGTTGCGCCGATCAGAAGCAACGGTACATTCGCGCCAGCAAAGGCGATAAGAGCAATGAAGGCGGCAGATGAGGCATAGGCCGCGCCTAGAATGAGGTAGGGGTCCCCCTTGTCGATCATCCGGCCAAGCATGATCGCGCCGACAACGCCACCCAGGTTGAGCAGGGCCGTCGACAAGATGGCAATGCCAAGCGGCAGGCCCGATGCCTTCAGGAGCGAAGGCAGCCAGTTGACCAGGAAGTACATGACCAAAAGGTTCATGAAAAAGGCGAGCCACAACAGTATGGTGACGCGCGCCCGACCACCAGCGAACAACTCGAAGACGGGGAAGCGGCGCCCCGGAGGAGCCGTGGCTGCTTCATCGGCCACCGAGCGAATAAAGGCTGCGGGCGAAAGGCTGGGGTCGATCTTGTGCAGGATCGGGGCGACCCGCTGCTCGGAGTTCGACTTGGTTGCGAGAAAACGCACCGATTCCGGCAGGAAGAGGTAGAGAACCGGCAAGAGAAGAAGCGGCAGGATACCGCCCAAAATGAAGACGGATTCCCAGCCAAAAGCGCCGATCATCGGCGCACTGACGAGACCGCCCAGGGTCGAGCCCAGGGGAAAGCCGCAGAACATGACCGTCACCAGCGTCGCCTTTAAACGGCTGGGCGCATATTCGTTGGTAAGCGCGATCAGATTGGGCATGGCGCCGCCAAGGCCGATGCCGGTGAGAAAGCGATATACCAGCAGCTCCTCCATGCTCGTAGCCCGAGCTGTCAGGAGCGCAAACAGGCCGAAAATCACCGTGCACAATAGAATGACCGCCTTGCGGCCGATCTTGTCGGCAACGGGGCTGAGCACAAAAGCGCCGACCGTCAGGCCAAGGAGGCCGGCTCCAAAAATCGGTCCAAATGCGGACGTATCAACGCCCCAAGCTTCGGCAATGCTCGGTGCAACATAAGCAATCGCCTGAGTGTCAAATCCGTCCAGCGCTGCAATGAGCGCGCAGAGCGCTGCAATTCGGAACTGAAAGGATCCGAACGGCGCTTGATCAATGACGGAGGCTGAGGGTGCCCCCGTGGCCATGGTTGCCATTACCTGTCTCCCCTATGCAGCCGACGCTTTTGGTGTCGCCTTCGTTATGGCTGCGTGAGTTTTTGCTGGGTCGCCCACACTGATAGGCGGGGCACAAATTGTCAGTTGCGGCGGCAAGCAGACTTGCCGTCACTGGTTCCGTGCGAGCCGGATCGCTGATAGAAACTGGGGCGTCCAAATCGCGTGATCTGCCTGGCGTGGTGGCAGGTGTCTGTCGCCGCCAGAGAAAATCATTCTGCGCCAGACCCTTGCTTCTGAGCCCAAGCGTTCAAGGCCGGATCGCATCGACGGTCGGCTGCGCCTTGATGTGCCGGCGCCATCGGGTAGGACTGGCCGGTATTTAGTCTGGAGCGCTGACGGCTGGTGCCGGCCGACCGTTTGAGATTGCTTAATCCGACCACCCCATGCCGTGCTTGGTCTTGGCGCGGCATCGGGCGCGACGTGGGCATTTGAGCAAGCAGGGCGCAGATCATTCCGCCACTCCCCTAAGCCGCCCGGGTCTCACCAGAGCCGGACGGCCAAATCGGCCGATGCGCCAGATACAACAAGTGCAGCAGCATTTGAGAAGCCCTCCCCGGCCTTGCCGATTCTATCATCGACACCACCACAAGCTGCCAGTCTCATTCCTCTATGTCAAACGGCTTTCACATTAGGCCACGCGCTGTTGGCCGCAAAATTGCGGATTATCTCAGCTGCCGACGCATATCTGATGGCAGCACTAGGCGCAGTTTCGGACTTTCCTGTTTGCTAAAGGCGCCCACATCAAACCAGCGAGAGTGAGGCGGTGCAGAATCGCAGCCTACCAGTCAGGCGCGTCGGGAAGACCACACGAATCTCACCCGCGAGGAAGGGCTCTTCGCGCGGCGGCGGAACGGACGCGTTTATAGAAAAGCAGAGCGGGCCTGCAATGACGGCGCGTTATTCAGTGCGAAAAAAGGCTTTGTTTCGATTGCACCTGCGAATTACAAATTATCGCCAATTCTTTTTCAGCCAGGCAGCAAGTATCCAGTGGCACTCAAAAAGGCGGCATATTTCTGATGAGATAGATGCTCGAAGGAATTTTCGGCAGTGCGGTGCGAAGGCGTCAAAGGCTTGGGGAAAGCGGTCGCCCGAGCAGGCCCCGTGAGCTTGGTGAGAATTGCTTCGAAAGTAGGCAGGCTGAAACGACAGACGCAAAATCGAAGACCTTTGCCTACCGAGCAATGAAGGTCCGCCCACGGGGCCGGCCGACCCTGCGCATAGAAGCCTGCCGGCTACTCTAACATCGGCTGGCCTAAGGATTGCTGCCAGCACATCGCGGATGCGCCATCCTGTCGGCCGGGCCCAAGCATCGCCTCAGTCACAAAGAGTGCAAGGCTGGTAGGCGCTCAGAAGTGACCGATGGCGAGAGCTGCGTCGATGGATCAGCAATTCCCGGCGAGCCCATCCCAGTGGCGGCGGGCATGCTCTATCCGAGCATGGACATCCTGTTGTCGCCGGTATTCGCGAGGGGTGTTTTGGCGATGTCGAGCATCTTCGTCTTGGGCAACTCGCTGCAACTGTCCGGATTCCAGCCTCCCGCGAGGGGGGAAACCGGCGGCGCAGCGCAATTGAGACGCGCGAAGCATCATGAGTATTGGGCAAGCATCCAAGGCATCGGGCGTCTCTCCCCAATATGATCCGCTATCACGAGCAGACCGGCCTCATCCCCAAAGCTGGCCGCACCGATTCCGGCTATCGCGACTATTCGCCATTGGATGTCGAGATTCTGCTGTTCATCCGGCGCACGATCTCTGTTTCTCGGTCGCGAAGGTCAGCGACCTACTGAGCCTCTGGCGGAACAAGTCTCGCCAGAGTGGCGATGTAAGGCGGATTGCACAGGCGCACATCGCTCGGCTTCAAGTGCGGGCCGAAAGCCTTGAGCAGATGACTGCAACACTCGGGACGCTGATAGACTGCTGTGCGGGCGATGACCGGCCCGATTGCGCCATCCTTGCCGATCTGGAAGAACCCGGCGATGAGCAGGACGCGCCTCGCCTGACGTCAGCCGGAACCGGTCGCTTTCGACACCGCCCTGAATGCACCAGGTTTTCGTCGCCGCTCCCTGAGGGAACGCCGGTCCCGTCAAATCAGCGATTGCCACCCGTTCCTAGAGAGCGGTTCCTCCGCAAGCTCCCGGCTCGCAGCGCCGCGCAGGGATGATGCCGTCAACATCTGCCGGCCGCCTCCTTACATAAGAACATGTTTTCATATGATCCAACGATAAGCCTTGACCTTACCATCGTTGGAAACCGCAGAGCGGGCAAGAAGCAATCAGACGCCGCGGTACGGATGAACAGGGCGCGGCACAGTTGAAGGGCAAAATGATGCGAGTGAGAAGCGCACTTCTCCTGGCCTCCGTAGTGTTGGCTATAGGTGGCCTTTCGTCGGCCTGTAGCGAATCGGGCGGCAATCAAACCGCGCAAGCACCGGCAATTCCGCAAGTGCCAGTCGCGCAAGTTGTGGTGCGCGAGCTTGCGCCCTCGACCGAGTTCAACGGTTCGCTGTCTGCGCCCCAAAGCGTCGAGCTGCGGCCCCGCGTTAGCGGCACGATCGTCTCCGTCCACGTCCCTGAGGGCGCGCTCGTCAGGAAGGGGCAGCTTCTCTTTCGCATAGATCCGCGTCCCTTCGAGGTTGCGCTCGATCAGGCGCAGGCGCAGCTTCGCCAGGCGCAAGCGACCGCCGCGCTCGCCGAAAGCAATTTCACGCGCTCGGAACAGCTCGTCTCGACCGGCGCGATCTCGCGCAAAGTCTATGACGACGCCGTGGCACAGCGGAACGTCGCGCGCGCACAGGTGGAAGCCGGGAACGCGGCCGTTGCCGCTGCGCGGCTCGATCTTTCGTTTACGCAGGTCACGGCGCCGATCAGCGGCCGCGTCGATCGCGTGCTGGTCACGGCAGGCAATGTCGTGGGCGCAGGAGCAAACGCCGCGCCGCTCACCACCATCAAATCGGTCAGCCCGCTCCATGTCCTTTTCGACATCGACGAGGCGACCTATCTCAATTTCATCGAGCAGGCCCGCCGGGGCGGGTCGACCGCGCGGCTCCCGGTCCAAATCGGCTTGCTGACCGAGCAGGGCTATCCGCACAGCGCCACGCTCGATTTCCTTGGCAATGGAATTGATCGCACCGCCGGCACCATTCGCGCCCGCGCTGTGGTCGCCAATCCTGACGGCGATCTTGCGCCGGGGCTGTTCGCGCGCGTGAAGCTCACCCTTGACGCACCGCAACAGACGATCCTTATCGAGGATCAAGCGGTGGGTAGTGATCAGGGCAAGAATTATGTGCTGGTCGTCGGCCAAGGCAACAAGGCCGAGTATCGGCCGATCGAGCTTGGTCCGGTGGTGGACGGCCTTCGCGTCGTCAAAGTGGGCCTGAAGCCGGACGACAGCATAATCGTCAAGGGCCTCGTGCGTCCGGGAATGCAGATCGCCTCGCGCAAAGTGTCGATGGTTCAGGATGAGGCTTCTGGTGCTGGCGATAGCAATGCCCCCGCCGCCGAAGCTGCCCCCGCGGAGGCAGGCCAATGACGTTTCCCCGCTTTTTCGTCCACCGCCCTATCTTTGCAATCGTGTTGTCGGTACTCATGCTGATCGCTGGGACCATTACCCTGTTTCAGCTTCCCTTGAGCGAATATCCTTCGGTCACGCCGCCGACGGTGCAGGTGACGGCATCCTATCCTGGTGCCAGCCCCGAGGTGATCGCCGAGACCGTCGCCGCGCCGCTTGAACAAGCAATCAACGGCGTCGAGAACATGCTTTATATGGGATCGCAGTCGGCAACCGATGGCCGCATGACGATCTCCATTTCCTTCACGCAGGGGACCGATCCGGATCTCGCCCAGATACAGGTTCAGAACCGCGTCTCGCGCGTGCTGCCGCGATTGCCCGAGGAGGTGCAGCGTATCGGCGTCGTGGCCGAAAAGACCTCGCCCGACATTTTGATGGTCGTGCATATGCGCGCCACGAATGACCGTTATGATCCGCTCCATATCGCCAACTATGCCAATCTTCACGTCCGCGATGAACTGGCCCGGCTTCCCGGTGTCGCCAATGTCCTGACATGGGGTGAAGGCGAATATGCGATGCGCGCGTGGCTGGACCCTGCCAAGGTCGCCACGCGCGGCCTCACCGCTAACGATGTCGTTGCTGCGATCCGGGAGCAGAACGTCCAGGTCGCGCTTGGCTCGGTGGGACAGCAGCCTGACGCCAAGGCCGCCCGGCAGGTCACGATCAATGCCATGGGGCGGCTCGCCACCGCCGAGCAGTTCGGCGATATCATCGTGAAGACGGGTGCCGACGGTCAGATAACGCGTCTGCGGGATGTCGCGCGCGTCGAAATGGGCGCCGATGGCTATTCGCTGCGCAGCCTGCTCAACGGCAAGCCTGCGGTGGCCTTGCAGATCTTCATGAGCCCCGGTGCCAACGCGCTCGATACGTCAAGCGCCGTCCGCACGACGATGGAGCGGCTGCAAACTGATTTTCCAGACGGCATCGCACACGAGATCGCCTATGATCCGAACATTTTCGTGCGCGCCTCACTCAAGTCGGTCGCGGTGACTTTGCTCGAAGCGACATTGCTGGTCGTCCTCGTCGTCGTCCTCTTTCTCCAGACGTGGCGTGCCTCGATCATCCCGCTCGTTGCGGTTCCAGTCTCGCTCGTCGGCACCTTCGCGATCATGTATATGTTCGGTTTCTCGCTGAATACGCTGTCACTGTTCGGGCTGGTGCTTTCCATCGGTATTGTCGTCGATGACGCGATCGTGGTCGTCGAGAACGTCGAGCGGCACATCGCGCTGGGCCAGACTCCTAAGGAAGCGGCACGAAAGGCGATGGACGAGGTGACGGGGCCAATTCTCGCGATCACCTCGGTGCTGGCGGCGGTGTTCATCCCGTCGGCCTTTTTATCGGGACTGCAGGGCGAGTTCTATCGCCAGTTCGCGCTCACCATCGCGATTTCCACCATCCTGTCGGCGATCAATTCGTTAACGCTCTCGCCCGCACTGGCTGGCATGCTGCTGAAACCACATCATGGCGACAGCCCGCGCGATCGACTGACGCGCGTCATCGACCGTGTGTTCGGGGGCTTCTTCGCCCGCTTCAACCGCTTCTTCGATAGTGCGTCCGACCGTTATGTCGGTTGGGTGCGGCGCGCGGTGCGGGCGAGCGGCATCGTCGGGCTTCTCTATGCCGGTTTCCTCGGGCTGACCTGGATCGGCTTCCATCAGGTTCCCGCCGGCTTCGTGCCGATGCAGGACAAATATTATTTGCTGAGCATCGCCCAGCTTCCTCCCGGCACCTCGCTCGACCGCACGGAAGCTGTAGTGCAGCAGATGTCCGAAACCGCGCTGGCGGAACCGGGCGTTGAAAGCGTCGTCGCCTTCCCCGGCCTCGACGTGAACGGTTCGGCTAATTTGCCCAACTCGGCGGTCATGTTCATCATGCTCGACAAGTTCGAGGATCGGAAGGGAGCGGACCTCTCGGCCCACGCCATCGCCGGAAAGCTGATGGGCAAGTTCAGCCGGATACCCGACGGCTTCGTCGGTGTCTTCCCTCCGCCGCCGGTGCCTGGCCTTGGATCGATGGGCGGCTTCAAGCTGCAAATCGAGGATCGTGCGGGGCTTGGGTTCAACGCGCTGGCGCAGGCCCAAGGGCAGATCATGGCGAAAGCCATGCAAACGCCAGAGCTTGCCGGGATGCTCGCGAGCTTCCAGCCCAACGCGCCTCAGATCCAGGTCGATGTCGATCGCGTGAAGGCCAAGGCGCAAGGTGTGCCACTGACTGCCATCTTCGAGACGATGCAGGTCAATCTCGGCTCGCTCTACGTCAATGATTTCAACCGCTTCGGCCGTACCTATCGGGTGATCGTCCAGGCCGATGCGCCGTTCCGTCAGCAGGCTGAAAATATCGGAGTGCTTAAGGTCCGCAATGAAGCGGGCGAGATGATTCCTTTGTCCTCGTTAGTGACGATCACCCGCAGTACCGGGCCAGACCGTGTCATGCACTATAACGGCTATCCGTCCGCCGACATCAGCGGCGGTCCCGCGCCGGGCTATTCCTCAGGTCAGGCGACCACCGCCATCGAACGCATCGTTCAGGAGACGCTGCCGCCAGGTATGGCCTATGAATGGACCGACCTCACCTATCAGGAAAAGGCGGCCGGCAACACGGCGCTCATTGTCTTCCCACTGTCGGTACTGCTCGCCTTCCTTATCCTGGCAGCCCAATATAATAGCTGGTCACTGCCGTTTGCCGTGCTGCTGATCGCTCCCATGGCCCTGCTCTCCGCCATCGGCGGTGTGTGGATCTCGGGCGGCGACAACAACATCTTCACGCAGATCGCGTTGTTCGTGCTGGTCGGATTGGCGAGCAAGAACGCCATTCTGATCGTGGAATTCGCCAAGGACC
>NZ_DATBUP010000205.1:0-5142 GCF_036515995.1 Pedomonas sp.
CCACCGGCTGATGGAGCGCCTGCCCGCAACTGCCGAGGCCGCCCGGGAAGACGTCGCCCGCCGCTGGCTGGAGCGCTGCGCCGCAGACCTTCCCGAAGAAGCGCGCGAGGAGATCATCCGCACCGTGCTGCGCACGCTCCATGACCCCGAGATCAGCGCCCTGTTCGGGCCGGACGCGCTGGCCGAGGTGCCGCTGTCCGCCGTCATCGAGGGGCGGGTGTTCTCCGGTCAGGTCGACCGCCTCATCGTGCAGGACGACACTGTGCTGGTGGTAGACATCAAGACCGGCGCGCAGGTGCCCGCCGCGCCCGCGGAGACGCCCCTGGCCTATCTCCAGCAGATGGGGGCCTACCGCGCCGCGCTTCTTCTCATGTTCCCCGGCAAGACCGTCGAAGCGGCCCTGCTGTGGACCTCCGGCCCCACGCTGATGCATTTGCCTGCAAGTCTTATGGAACAGGCATTTGACGCCATTGGTTCGTGAGCTAGAACGCAGCTTCCGCAAGGTCGCGCGCTTGACCGAGTTCCGGCCCATACCTACGTTGCGCCATGAACCGGTTAACTTAACAGGTTATTGATATCCGGCTTGCCCAGGAGAGTTCTGATGCCGTCGATCAAGGTTACTGACGATTCGTTCGAAAATGATGTGCTGAAGGCGTCCAAGCCCGTGCTGGTGGACTTCTGGGCGGAATGGTGCGGCCCGTGCCGTCAGGTTGGCCCGATCCTCGAGGAACTGGCTGACGAAATGGCCGATCAGATCGCCATCGCCAAGATCAACACCGACGAGAACCCGGACGTGCCGACCCGCTTCGGCATCCGTGGCATCCCGACCATGATCCTGTTCCGCGACGGCAAGCCGTACGCCACCAAGGTTGGCGCCGCGCCCAAGTCCGCCCTCAAGGAGTGGCTGGAAGGCGCGCTGGCCTGAGCGAATTGGGCCTGAGCGAAGTGATCGCTTGAATTCAAGAAAGGGGCGGCCTGAGGGGCGCCCCTTTTTTCATGACGCCCCTTTTCGTTCAGCCAAGGGACGCCGGGCAGCCTCCGGCGCGTCCAGCCGCCGCCCGGCCCTTCCCCCGCTGGCGGATTAATCCCTGCGGCGGTTCTCAAGCGACTGTCCGAAGCGGATAGCCGCAATGAGCAACGCCAGCAGTGAGATAACCACTGCCAGCAAATCTAAGCCTTGCATGTTTAACCCCCTTTCCAGCCCGTCGATTTCCGCGCGAGCGGCGCAGATCCTGGCGGTTGTTGGCAGACGCGCTGCCGTTCCTGTCAACCAGCCAGCCGGGCAAGCTCAAGGGAGCAGGCGAAGCGAGGCTCTGCAAGGCGGTTATGGTCGTATGTAGTTGTAATTAAACTAATTTAATTCTTGAGGCAGCGCGCGAAACCGTCGTCTGCGGTGGAGTATTCGACCATGAGCCGGTTGCACAGCCTTGGCCATGGGCTATGCTCGTTTCAGCAAGTCTAAGCTAGGCATGATAAGCCCTCTTGCACAAAGGCCCCGCGGGTTCCTGTCCTGCGGGGCCTATTCTTTTCCAGCACGTCGACAGGCCTTTAAGGCTGGGCGGGTCGCTACCGTTTGGAACCAGCGGAAGAGGCGTACAGCAGGATATCCGACCATCGGCCGGTTGCACCGCCGTGGCCATTGGCTATGTTGTTAACCGCACTTCCATTGCTGCATTAGTACCCTCTTGCAGAAAGGCCCCGCGGGTTCCCGTCCTGCGGGGCCTATTCATTTTCAGGGCGTCCTCAGGCCTTCGAGGCCGGGCGGGCCGCTACCGCTTCGAACCAGCGGGCGATGTTGGTGTGCTGCTCGCCCGGGCTGAGCTTGATCCAGCGGGCAAAGTTCAGGGTGATGAAGGCGGTGATGTCCGCAATGGTGAAGCGGTCGCTGCCCACGTATTCCGACTCGCCAAGGCGCGTGTCGAGCATGTCGAAGAAGCGGCGGGTCAGCATGACGCCGCGCTCCACCATCGCCTGCAACTGCTCGGTCGGCTCAAGCACGCCCGGCACGGCCCGATTGGCGAAAACCGGCGTGCTGTTGCGGAAGGCCAGCGCCACCGCATAGAGCCCGTCCAGCTCGGCCCGGCGCTGCCAGCAGTCGATGAGGGCCTTCTCCTTCGCGTCGAACCCCAGCAGGTTGGGCTCCGGCTGCACTTCCTCGAAGTACCGGCAGATGGAAACCGATTCGTCGATCACCGTGCCATCGTCCAGCACCAGCGTCGGGATGAGGCCGCGCGGGTTGATGGCGAGGTACTCGGGCTTCAGGTTTTCGCCACTCGGCAGGTCGATCTGCCGGGTCTCCACCGTGATGCCCTTTTCCGCCAGAAACCAGCGCACGCGCCGTGCATTGGGCGCTTTTTCCATATCGTAAAGTATCATGTGTTCCTCTCCAGATGCGTGGCGATGAGCCTAGCCAAGGTTGGTGT
Organism: Pedomonas sp.; assembly: GCF_036515995.1. Taxonomy (NCBI): domain Bacteria; kingdom Pseudomonadati; phylum Pseudomonadota; class Alphaproteobacteria; order Sphingomonadales; family Pedomonadaceae; genus Pedomonas; species Pedomonas sp. The sequence goes on from NZ_DATBUP010000205.1 coordinate 2,424, forward strand.
AACACTAAAGCCTGTATATGCAGGTATTACCATAACGTCTTCGGGTGGGGTATGGTGGAAATTGCTCTGGCGTGCGCACAGGGTTCATGATAAGCGCCGCGAGAAATAAGCCCCCTGATTGGGATACGCATTCTGATGATCCATCTGGCTGGTCCGCGCCTGGCACTCCGACGACAGTAATCTGTCTCCCGCCCGCATGTCTGCGGAAGCGGTTCGCCATGCCCTGTTTCCCGACCGCCAGAAAGATCAAACCCTCAATGCACATTTACCAGACGACGGCCGCAGACCGTCCGGAAATCGAACAGCTTCTGGATACCGCCTTCGGCCTCGACCGTCACAACCGCACCGCCTACCGTCTGCGGGATGGCTCCACGCCGGTTGAGCAACTGTGCTTCGTCGCGCGCCGGGAAGAGGGCGGGTGCAACGCCCACCTGTGCGCCTCCATCGAGTTCTGGCCCATCGAGGTCGCCTGCCCGAACACCGGCGAAAGCCTGCCCGCCCTGCTGCTCGGCCCCATTGCGGTGGCGGAGGAATGCCGGGGGCTCGGCCTTGGCGGCCAGCTCATTCGCCTCGGGCTGGAAACGGCGGAGAAACTCGGCCACCACCTCGTCATTCTGGTGGGCGATCCCGAATACTACAGCCGCTTCGGCTTCTCCAACGCGGGCACCGGCGCATGGACCATGCCCGGCCCGTTCGAGCAGCGCCGCCTGATGGCCCACGTGTCCGATCCGGCGCTCTCCCTCCCGGCCGAGGCTGACGTGCGCAAGGCGTCCTGCGTTCACCCCCGCGCTGCGGCGCAGGGCTGATACGCCGCGCACGCCCTGGAACAGGGCCGAGGCGAGCAGGGCGCGGCTGCACAGGAAAAAGCCCGTCAGCCCCAGCAGCATCAGAAAACAGAACAGCCCCAGCATACTCGCCCCCTCCTGTTGCATTGGCCCCAACCACGTCACGCAAACAGAACACGAGTACGCGCCTCGAAAACACTCCCAAGGCTCACCCCTTGTCGCACAGGGTGTTTGCAATGTCAATAGGTTTTTAACAATGACGGGCGGTGCCTGACTTTCAGGGGCTCTGCTACCGCCGCCGCTCCGTAATCCACGCAAGGCCCATGGCGGTGGCGAGCAGGCTCCACAGCACGAGCGGCGGCAGCAGCGGCTCCTCGCGCACGCCGAGCAGCGCGCCGCCTTCGTTGCGCACCAGCCCGAGCCAGCTCCCGCCGGACTGGGCGCGTCCCGCCTCCGTGCGGGTCATCTTCGGCATGCCGTCCGCCAGCCAGAAGGTGCCGCCGCCGGTTGACCTGGCAAGGCTGGCCAGCGGCTCGGCGCGGGGGCGCACTTCCTGCCGCTCCGGCCCTGCGCCCACGAGCGCGAACGTGCGCCGCGCCCCGCTCTCGATGCGGTAGAGGCCGGGCACGGCGGCGGGCACGGTCATGCGCGCCACGCCCGTCTCGTCCGCCTGAGGGGTGAGGCGCTGAGCGGCTCCTTTCGGCGGCGTGATGGTGACGGGCTCCGGCGCTTTCATGGAGCGGGTCGTCACCTCCAGCCGGTTGCCGCCCAGCCCGCGGGTGGAGAGCTGCTCTTCCTCGAGATCCGGCTCCTGCATCAGCCAGTGAACGAGGCGGGTGAGCAGCGCATCGCGGGGGCCGCCGCCGTCAACGCCCCGGCCCCAGCTCCATACGTCCAGCGCCAGCATCAGGCCGACGCGGCCGCGCTCGGCCCGGTCCACCACCAGCACCGGCGAATCGCCGGGGCCGGAGAGCAGCACATGGCCGTGGGTAGCGGTGGCGGGCAGGCGGGTGCGCCAGCGGCCCCACGGCTGGCTGAGGCCCCACTGTTCCTCCAGCGTGGCGGTGATGGGGTGGCGCTTGCCGTCCGTGGTCACGGCGGGCCGGTAGGGCGTCGTCTCCCAGAAGCCGGTGGGCTTTGCGGGCAGCAGCTGCCCGACGGAGGTGCTGTTCAGCCCGAACGGGGCCTGATGCTCCGGCCCGGCCACCACCAGCAGCGCGCCGCCTTCCCGCACATAGGCGCTGATGGCGTCGAAATAGGCGGGAGACAGCAGGTCGAGCTGGTCGAAGCGGTCGAGCACGATGAGGTCGAACCGGCGCAGCCGCTCCTCGAACAGCTGCTCCACCGGAAAGGGAATGAGCGAAAGCTCGTCGGTCGGCGTCGGGTCGAAGGAGGAGGGCAGGCGCAAAATGGTGAAGTGCACCGTGTCGAGCGCCGCATCCAGCGTCAGGATGTCCCGCCAGGTGCGGGTGGAGAGGCTCGGCGCGCCGGAGACCAGCAGCACCGCCAGCCGGTCGCGCACGCCGTTCAGGCGCACGAGCGCCGCGTTGTTGGAGGTGACCAGCTCGCCGCGCGCCGGCGGCACGCTGGCGGTGATGGTGGCAGGCCCGCGCCGGGAAACGTTCACCGCAAGGCGGGCGCGGCCCTCGGCATCCGTCGTCACCGGCTGCTGCGGCTGCCCGTCGATGCTCCAGCTCACCGGCAAGGGGCCGCCCGCGCCTTCCACCTTCACAGTCACGTGGGCGGTCTGGCCGACGACGGCATAGGGCGGCGCGGCTTCCACCACCATGCGCCGGTCCACCATGCGCCGGTCCCCGGCCAGCAGCACGTGCACCGGCTTGTCCTGCGGTAGCACGGGCGCCTGCTCGGCCGCTATGATGCCGTCCGTAATCACCACCGCGCCTGCCAGCCGGTCGGCGGAAGCCTGCCCGACG
>NZ_DATBUP010000206.1:0-18058 GCF_036515995.1 Pedomonas sp.
GTCCACCAGAACGGTGCGACCGGCAAAAAGGGGGATCCAGTGATCATGGCATGGGACGTTCCCGGGGCGGCCTTACCAGCAAACTCCATGCTCTTGTCGACGCTGAGGGACGTCCTGTTCGCCTCCGGTTGACCGGCGGTCAGGTGCACGATGCCTGTGAGGCGGAAGCGTTGATTGAGGATATCCCTGATGGCGCAACGCTGCTGGGCGACAAGGGCTACGACAGCAACGCAATCCGCCAGGCAGCAGAAGCCAGGACCATCTGGGCCAATATTCCCAACCGATCCAACCGCAAGCAGCCCTTTGGTTTCTCGTCCTGGCTTTACCGTCAGCGCAACCTGGTTGAGCGTTTCTTCAATCGCATCAAACAGTTCCGGGGCATTGCAACGCGCTATGACAAGGACCCCGACAATTATCTTGCCGCAGTCAAACTCATCTGTGCACGCTTATGGTGCGCCTCGTTATGAGTCTACGCCCTAGTCAGGTACTCGTGGTCCATCTTCCTCGCTTGGGCTGCTAACCAATAAAGACGCGTCTCGAGTTCATTGGTGGGACGGAACAGTTGGCTTGCCGGCCTGAACTTTGCCCCGATGCGCTGGTCCCCTCGAGAGACTTCCGTGTGAGACGTGCGTTGCATGAATGGCGTTAAGCGCCTATCTTTCATTATTAGAGGAGCGTGCGCTATGACGAAAATGCTGATGGACCCAGAGTTTGAACCGACCGATCAAGCACTCAATCAATTGATGAGCGATACCCACAAGCGCGCCATAGCGAAGCGTAATAATGCATTGCTGATCCTGGAATCTGACCTTAAGGCCAAAATTCAGGCCTCGCGAGCAAAATCCAGGAAAATCCTGAAGGTTGCATCAACCGGGTTGGAAACGTTGGGTGGCTGAAGTGCAGCCTCAACGTCCCGTCCTCTTGGTCGTTGCTGGGCCTAATGGCTCGGGAAAAACGGAACTGACGACGAATATCCTCGATCACAACTGGGCAGATGGCTGCGAGTATATCAACCCTGATTTTATTGCGCGCGATCGGTTCGGGGACTGGAATTCGCCACAGGCTGTTGCAGATGCTGCACGCTACGCAACGGAGCTGCGCTATAAGCTGCTAGACGAAGGCAAATCCATCGCTTTCGAGACAGTTTTTTCTTCTGGCGAGAAAGTCGAATACGTTCGAAAAGCGCTTGCTGCAGGGTATTTTGTCCGGATATTTTTCGTTGGTACAGATTCTCCGGAAATCAATGCTGCACGTGTCACGCGGCGAGTCATGGAAGGCGGACACGACGTGCCAATTCCAAAAATTATTTCTCGCTACTCTAAATCCATCGCAAATCTGGCCGAGGTGCTGGCAGAAGTAGATCGAGCTTACGTCTACGATAACTCGGTCGATGATCGTCCTGCGGAACTGCAATTTCGGACGAGAGAAGGCGCAGTTTTCAAAATCTATAGTCAAGATCATGCCTGGGCAAGAAAACTATACTCATTCACAGATGATTTAGATCAGCGTTAATAATTTTCAGGGCGGAGAGCCGTTCAGAACCTGAGAGCGGTGCCTGTTCTAGCAATTGCTGACGTCTTGATGAGCTGTAACCACTGGGACAAATAACCCGGCGGGCTTGGCTGGCTTGACCGGCTGCCTTGAAGGCTTTTGGGAGCCTGAGTGGGGCTTTTGAAGCGATTGTGCAAGTCCATAAGCCGCCAGCACATCGCGCCAGCGGCAGGACGTGCAAGATACCGGAAATCACACGCCGGTCATCTACCTGGGGCTTACCCGGCTCGCCATGTGGCAGCAGCGACTCGGTCCGTGCCCATGCCTCATCCGAAAGCCAAAACAGGCGTGCCATACCAGCCTTCCAAGCAGCCAAACCCAATCAGAAGGCTGAGATGCCCAGCAACACGGAAAGTTGTACCGGTTATCTACCTAGTCCGTAACTTCCATCAAATAGAACCGCAAGCCTTTCGGCAGCGATCAAAAAACCACTGTAACATGCTCGGGTGTTGACAAATATTAGCAATATACTCGCAAACTCGAACTATAAATGCCTATTGTCTACAGTTGCTTGGTTATTTGGGTGGTTGTCATCGTTGGTCCGGGTCGGACATTTGTGCTTTGGGGGCGGCAATGCTGGAAGATTTGAAACGCGCTCGTTGCGTGTTGTTATTGCTTGCGACGACGTGTCTCGCTGGTTGTTCTACGCTGGCTGGTAGTTATAGCTCGAGCACCCCGTCCCGATCTTCGACAAAGGCCGGTATATCCGGAATACCCTATTCCCTGCCTAAAGCGCTGGTTCGGGTCGGCCTCATCCGGGACATGAACGGAATCGCGATCATTATTGATCAGCCCAAGTTCATTCCGGACCCAAGCGCGTCATATCTGCTCTCCTATCGACCGAGCGGCACTTCAATCGACAAACTCAAGGTTACTGTCGAGGACGATCTGCTCACCGCAATCAACGGCGAGGCAGACGACCAGTCTGCCGCGATCGTTGAGGCAATTGGCAAGCTCCTCCTCGGACGTCCCGAGAGTGCGATCGAAAAAATCGACCAGTCTGCTGGCGAAATTCTGTTTGATTACACGTTCGATCCTGCTGATCAGGACGAATGGAGGCGCGTCGAGAGATGGCTGAACGAAGTGCTGGCAAAATCAATTCTCCCATCCCTCACTCGGGAGTGCGAGAACGCCGTTGCTCAAGCACTCGAGGGTGAGCGTGATGTTGATGGGGAGACGAGTGCGACAAGAGTTCGGAAGCTGACGGAACAGGCGACTGTCCGAACACCAGTCTGCCGGGCAGCCGCAACGTATCATGCGCCGGTGATCTCGCTTGCTTTCGCCTATAAGCCCTTCAGGTTCGACAAGTCCGTAGCCGTAGAACCTTGTACAGTCGGTATTTGTGCGCGCAAGCTCAGTCCTGCGCTCCTTGCTTTTCAGGTGAACGGGGTCCCGTTTGCCAGCGAGCAGTTCCTACTTCCGAATGGATCGGACGCCGTTCCCTACTCGCTCATGCGTACCACCTTCACGAAGACTACTCATACGCTCATATTCACGAACGGCTCGATCAGCTCAGCCGAGGTGGAAAAAGGAAGTGAATTCCTCGCAGTCGCGGAAACGCCCTTCAAGATCATCAAAGGCGCTTTTGCCGCAGTGAGCGAACTAGTGCAGCTCCGTATTAATCTTACGAATAAAGACAAGGAACTCGTCGAAGCACGCACGCAGCTCCGCGAGGCGGAAGAACAACTCGAAGCCGCGCACGATCTCGCCCAGGACAAGGGGAAAGCAGAAGCTGGCCTCAGCGCGGCCAAAGCCATGATGTTTGCCTACGTGCCTGGACTTGGGCCAGGCTCGGGGCTCGGAACCACTTTACTACCCAGCAGCACCCAGAATGAGGCGGAGCGCACCCGCAACGCTGCAGACGGCCAACAAGGGGCACGCGGTATAGGTCAGCCGCAGGCACCGGCTGGTCAACAGCAACCCAAGCCAAAGCCGGACGCGGCGGTCGGCGTTGATGCCGGAGACGTACTTGGTACGCTCATTCAGGGAGGAAGCGATGGCAAGGAACCCAAGTGAACTGAAGGTCGGCAAATCACCTGCCAGAACCACGCGGCAGAAACGCCGTACTTCAGATCGACCTGCCGCGCCGGCGATCATAGACGAAGCGAAGTCGATCGTCGCAGTTGAGGAGGTGATCTATAACGACACCGTGCAACTGCCGATCTGTTCAAGCGAAGATTCCCTAGGGGTCGCCACGGCACTCGCTGGCAAGCAGGTTGAAGGAGTGCAAGTAGCGCGCTCCTTTATGAATGAAACCTTTGGTGGCGGTTCGCTCGAACATGTTCCTGGCTTTGATTCAACGCCCGCGCTGACCATGCACTTGGCGCAGCCCGGTGCGGTGCACTGGCCCCAATTCTCCCGACAGGGCTCGGTGCAGACTGCCGAGACGGTGTGGGTGCCGGAGTCGGTGATTGGGAGTGATACGCGACGACCGGTCCCCAATGCGGCTTCACTGCCATGGCGCTGCATTGCTCTGCTTCAGATCTTTTATACGTCTGGTCAAACAGGTCGGGGAACGGGTTGGTTCATTGGTCCGCGGACGCTCGTGACGGCAGCACACTGTGTGCACCACGAGGAAGGTCGTGATGCGCGCCGCATCATTGTGACGCCAGGTTACGAGCGAGGTGCCGCTCCTTACGGCCAATTCGAAGTATCAGGTTCACTATGGAATCCAGCTTGGCGGGGGTCCTACGACCCGGTACTCGATTTTGCGCTGATCTTTCTTAACACGGACCCTGGCGTCGGTTTTTTCGGCTACGCTGCAGTTTCGGATGCTAACCTCCAGCGAGTAATTGTTAATCTTGCCGGCTACCCGAAGGATCGTCCCGCAACTCAATGGTATGATGCCGGGCGGCTTTCGGGCGCAGAGAAACACTTTATTTACCATCAGATCGATACCGAAGAAGGTCAGAGCGGCGCACCAGTGTTCTGGACCGATCGGGTTCAGCGTATTGGCTTGGGCATTCATACTTATGGCACCAGTGCCGGGCGTCCGTCCAACCGAGCTCGGCGGATCACACCCGAACTGTTCACCTTTTTTCAGCAGAACACACGGTAGAAAGACGAAAGTTCTTTGCTGCATAGTCTTGACGGGCTCCCCGTAGCTTCCTCCGTTTCAAGGTAGAGTCTCGTTACCGTCGCAAGACGTTGATGAAGCGCAGCCGTTTTACTGCCGAACAGACGACTGGGGTCCTGCGGGAGGGGTGGACGGAGGCCACGATCGGGGATGTCTGTCGCCGGCAAGGGCTCAGTAAAACCGCCTTTTGCAAATGGAAGGCCAGGTACCAGGGCATGGAGGAGTCCAAGGCCAAGTGGCTGGAGGCGCTGGGGGCGATAATGCAAGGCTGAAGATGCTTCTGGCTGAGCCAAGCTCGATAATGCCTCACTGAAAAACACGGTTTCAAAGAAGTGGCGATGCCAACCGCGATGAGATCGGCTGTCACTTATCGTCATGCCGAACACGAGGTGAGCAAGAGGCCGACATGGCTGGGGTTAGGCGCGGAACGCTTAATTGCCCGCTACGGCCCAACCAGGCTGAAGGACACCGAGATCCACACTCGTGCGCACCCTGGCGGCTGAGCGTCAACGCTTCGGCTACCGCAGGACGGAAGGGCACCTGGCCCGGGAAGGAGGAGGGAGCCATGCAGCCTAAGAAGCTTGTCAGACTCTACCGGGAGGAGCAACCGGCAGTGCGTTGCCTCAGTAGTCGCAAGCGTGCCTTGGGGACGCGAGCGCCCAAGGTGAAACCCGAAGGGCCCAATCAATGCTGGTCAACGGATTTTCTCAGCGATGCCCTCATTGACGGCCGACGGTTGCGGATCCTTACTGTCGGGGGTAACTTTCATCACGGGCCGGTCAGGGCATCAACAGCAGAGGGTTTTACTTCAGGTCGGCTGAAATTCGGGGAGCGCATCATGATCTCTGACGTCAGAAAAGCCCTGCCTTGGGATCAGCGACAGAGCGCGTCCGACACTGCGATGATATTCCCAATATCGTCGATACAAGTTGCATCTGGCAAATCAATCTACTGTGCATAACCCCAGCTTGGGGTAAAACCAATAGGAGCCATGTTGACTTGCTGCATTATGGCGCGCGCGATGGTATTTGTCCTCGCCTCATTCAAGCCAAACGTTGCAGCATCGGTAGGAAACTGAGCAACCTGCTGATTATAGCTCAGTCCACGACCCGCGCCAGCTTGGTATTGAGTAAACATCTGCGCGTTGAATTCCCTCATCTGCTTGAATGAATGTGCAGCCTCATGAGCGATCAGGTACGCGAGGCCGCCAGGAAGTTGGCTGTAGGCCAACAACTGCTGTTTGTTAATTTCAACTGGAATACTGATATCGTTAGTACCTGCCAAATTAGCCCCAGCGCGGCCCGGTCCAAAGTCCTTCGACACAACTTTAAATTTTAAGCTGGATAATATGCCTCTCACCAGATTTCCCGGTACTTGACCTATAAACGGTAGAGTCACGGTCTTGCCTATATACGCGGTGTATGGAACGAGGAAATTCTGCATTGTAGTTTTAAACTGCTGCACAACGACACGGATTTCAGGAGTGTCTGCGTCAGCGTCTACGGTAATGCTAAACTGAGCGATTTGCATCGCCTCTCGGATCGCTGCATTGATCCCGCCGCCGCCAGGGCCACTGCCGCCGCCACCCGATACTGCCGTAGCGTAGCTAAAAACCGGAACCTCAAGTGCGCGGGCAATAACGACGATTTCCGAAGCCGACATTCTAGAAACCTATCCATAAATACTAATATAGAATATCTATCTTAACAGGTTGCGCAAGAGGTGATTTTTGAGGGCCTGATTGATCACAACGGAGAACTAGCCGATGATAGGCGATGCAGGACGCATCATTTAACGATGACGACGACTGGAGCTTGATGTGAGAAAACTGCTGCTGAACGCCTGGTTCTTACTCGTAGTTAGCGTGGCTGGTGTATCTGCAGCGCAAGTGCCCCCACCCCCGCCTATGCCTGGGCAACTTAATCTGGCGGACGAAATCGCACAATCGTTGGCAGACAAGGATGTTGAAAAATACTCTCGCCTGCTAACAGACGACGTGAAAGTCTACGAAGATGGCAGACTTGTTTCTTCGGAAAAATCTGAATGGATAAGACTGTTATCGGAGCGACTTCTAACAGAAGGCGTTTTTGTAGAAATTAAATCGGGGTATTATACTACTAATCATTTTCTATTTATTGAATATAGCAACACGGTCGGCAGCTTCGGGGGGCAATTACCTGCAGAGTGTTGCTGGACATATGATGCGGTATCTTACGACATTCAGGATGGAAAAATTGCAGCTATCAGACGTCTCAAAGGGGGGCCTCACCTTTGGCATAGAAGCAATAAAGCCCCTGATCGTAAACCCTGAGTAGACCATCTTTCAAGGTCGTCAGTAGCTGCCGTCCGTTGTGCAAGAAATTTTTGGCCCTCTGAGTGCTATCCAGCGCAGCCTTCTGTCAGGCCTGTGGGTCGGGCGCTTTCACAGGCCGCGGGTTACTTTGGTAACCTGTGGCTCAGATCCAAGTCTGTTGGGCGAGCTTCATACTCAGAACTCTCAGATGAATTTCCGCTCCAGATCAGCTCGATCATTTTGTCCATATGGGTTCTCGCCTTCTTTCACCGCATTTCCAGCATTCAGCTGAGTGATGGGGCTGGTCACCGTGCGGCATCGTTCGGTGCCACATTCCGGCAATCTTGGCATTTAATCAGCATAGCCCCGATAATTCTGGCCACCTTGCTGGCCTAGGCAATGGCTTACAAGAATCGTCGGCTTTCTGGGGACCTGTCTGCTAGCCACGATCCATTGGGGATCGATTTGAGCCTCCACCAGCTCAATTGCGCTTTGGCGCCAACGGTGGGCATACGGCGGATATCCGCTGGTCCGGCCTTGGAGGCGTCCGAGACATAAGCGTGCTCTGGAGCACGCCGATTATGGGGATTAGGTAGCGTTGTTTTGTGGTGACTAGTTCCATGGCATGAGTTCGTCGGCGCAGGAGGCTGGCCACCCGCCGGCGATCTTCTCAATGACATCCACGCTGTAGCTTTGGGGCTTGACGCAATTGAGCATGCAAGCAGCGACGGCGGGGGCGGACTTGGGCCACCCTCACAATGCTGCTCTAGTTAGGCACATTGAAAAGCGTTGATCCGCTTGCCTGCCTCGCCCGGGCCTTCTAGTGCAGTGGTAATGGCTGGCCGAACAGCGAAATCGACGCCCTCTATACCATGAAATACGTCGCCGGTACGGCTTCAGCTTGGCGCTTGCCTCATATCAGTCATCGTTCACATGGATAGCTTCGCTATTACCATAAACCGCACGGTGCAATCGTGGACGCGCTTGTCAGTTTAAGGACAGTACATGCTCTGGAAAGATGCTTTAACACTTGGCCTCGCAGTGCTTGGCGCGGTGCTCGGCGTCATGAATACGTGGAATGCGATCAGCCAACGCCGTCTTCGGCTACGGGTGAGACCAGCCGTTGCTACTGCTGTCGGAACGGGCTTCCGAGCCTTTTCCATTGAAGTCATCAATCTCAGTTCGTTTGCCGTTACGATCAGTGAGGTAGGCATTGTCTACGGTCGGGCGCGTGGTAAGAGGCCTCGTCGCGCGGCACTTCTCAATCCGTCCCTCACGAGTGGTGGAAAATTACCGATTCGCCTCGAGCCAAGAGAGGCATTCTCAGCGCATTTTAATCCAGGTGATTTTGCGGGAAAAGGTGCACATCTTGGATTAGCCTATGCAGCCACCAGCTGTGGCGAGATCGCGTATGGCGACAGTCCTGCGTTGAAGCAGCTCCGCCAAGCACTGCGTCCATAAATCCATTTGACCGACAGGGGCAATCGCTCTGAGAAGTTTACAACCGTAGTTTCCCGGGAACTCCCCGTGGCTGCGCGCCCAAGTCAGCTTGTGCGTGCTTTGCCCTGATCGACGTTGCTTTGATGGCCCGGTCTGGTGTAGCCCGTCAGCTATAAGAATAACCAGTGATTACCGGCGAGAGGTCATGTGCTTCCCTACCGCCACGATCGTGGCTGCGGCAGAAAAGGCGCGTCGCGACTGCTAATTCCGGCAAGTTCAGCCGAGAGGTCGGCCACCTTCTGTGCCACCACATGGACCACTTCACCTTCACGCTGGACCCGGCCCCGCACGGCCAGCAGCCTCGCTGCAAGAAGCGTCCGCCGATTGGCCTCATAGACCGTGGGCCAGACGACCAGATTGGCAATCCCGGTCTCGTCCTCCAGCGTCACGAACAGCACGCCTTTGGCGGTTTGCGGGCGTTGGCGCATCAGGACGATGCCGGCGATCTCCAACCACCGGCCATCACGTCCGCCGATGGCCTCGGCACAAGTGGCGAAGCGCCGCTGGCGGAGATCCTGGCGCAGGAAGGAGACGGGGTGGGCGCGCAAAGACAGCCCGACATGGCCATAATCCTCGACCACCTCCGCACCAGCCGTCATTGGCTTCAGTGCCACGGCAGGTTCGACGATCTCTGGCACGGTTTCGGCCTCCCGCGCGGCGGCTGCCGCGAACAGGGGTAGTGGCTCGTCCTGCAAGGCGCGGATGGTCCATAAGGCTTCCCGGCGGGCGAGGCCAAGACCTGGGCGAAACACATCCGCCTCGGCGAGCTGGACCAATGTCCCAGGGGGAACGGTCGCCCGCCGCCACAAGTCCTCAACCGAAGCGAAGGGTAAGTTGCCGCGAGCTGCCAGGATCGATGCGGCGTGCCGGTTGGCCAGCCCTTTGACCATGCGGAGCCCCAGCCGCACGGCAAAGCGGCTTTCATCGCCGGTCGGCTCGAGAGTGCAGTCCCACCGCGAAGCATTGATGCAGACGGGGCGGATCTCAACGCCATGGACTGCGGCGTCCCGCACGATCTGTGCCGGCGCATAGAAGCCCATCGGCTGGGAGTTGAGCAATGCGGCGCAGAAGACGTCCGGATGCCAGCATTTCATCCATGCCGAGGCATAGGCGATCAGCGCAAACGAAGCGGCATGGCTTTCTGGGAACCCATAGCTGCCGAAACCCTCGAGCTGCCGGAATGTCTGCTCGGCAAACTCCCGATCATAGCCGTTGGCGACCATGCCGTTGACCAGCTTCTCCTCGAAGGCGGAGACGCCGCCGGTATGCTTGAAGGTGGCCATCGACTTGCGGAGCATGTCCGCTTCGCCCGGAGTGAAGCCGGCACACTCGATCGCCACCCGCATCGCCTGCTCCTGAAACAGGGGCACGCCGAGCGTCTTACCCAGTACCCTCTCCAGCTCTGGCTTCGGAAAGCGGACCGGCTCCAGTCCCTCCCGGCGCTGCAGATATGGGTGCACCATGTCGCCCTGAATGGGACCCGGCCGGACAATTGCAACCTGAATAACGAGATCATAATAGGTACGCGGCTTCAGCCGCGGCAGCATCGCCATCTGGGCGCGGCTTTCGATCTGAAAGGTTCCGAGCGTATCGGCCTTGCGGATCATCGCATAGGTGCGCGGATCCTCGGCCGGAATCGTGGCAAGGTCGAGCCTGATATCCTTGTGAGCAGCGAGCAGATCAAAGGCCCGCCGCATGCAACTGAGCATGCCAAGCGCCAGGATATCGACCTTCATGAATTTCAACGCATCGATGTCGTCCTTGTCCCATTCGATGACCTGCCGGTCCGCCATGGCGGCCGGCTCGATCGGGACCAGATCATCGAGCCTATCCTGGGTCAGCACGAAGCCGCCGGGGTGCTGGCTGAGGTGCCGCGGCGCGCCCTGCAGCTGGCGGGCGAGATCCAATGTCAGGCGTAAGCGGCGGTCTGTAAAGTTGAGGTTGAGCTCTTTGATCTGGGCGTCCGTGACACCATCATCCGACCAGCCTCGGACCTGACGGGAGATCGTCTGCAGCAAATCCTCGGGCAGGCCGAGTGCTTTGCCGACGTCGCGCAGCGCGCCTTTGGTCCTGTATCGGATCACCGTTGCGCACAGAGCAGCATGGTCGCGCCCGTAGGTGTCGAAGATCCACTGCATGACAATCTCGCGCCGCTCGTGCTCGAAGTCGACGTCGATATCAGGTGGCTCGTGGCGCTCTTCGGATACAAAGCGCTCGAAGAGCAGGTCATGACGACTGGGGTCGATGCTGGTGATGCCGAGCACATAGCAAACCGCCGAGTTGGCGGCCGAGCCGCGACCCTGGCATAGAATCTCCTGCGAGCGGGCAAAGCGTACGATGTTGTAGACGGTCAGAAAGTAGGGCGCATAGCCGAGCTTCTCGATCAACTGTAGCTCATGATGGAGGATGGCGCGCGTGCTGTCCGGCACCCCGTCCGGATAGCGCCGCTCAGCCCCCTCCCAGGTCAGCTTTTCGAGCGTCTGCTGAGGGGTGAGCGAGGGGTCTTCGCGCTCCTCAGGGTACTGGTAGGCCAGCTCGTCCAAGGAAAAGCGGCAGCGATCGGCGATTTCCAGTGTACGCGCCATGGCCTCAGGGTAGCGGCTGAACAGCCGGTGCATCTCCTCCGGCGGCTTGAGGTAGCGATCCGCATGCCGCTCGCGCCTGTCGCCAAGCATGTCGATGGTGGTGTTATGACGGATGGCAGTGACCACATCCTGAAGTATGCGGCGATCAGGCTCATGGAACAGGACGTCGTTGGTCACCACGGTTGGCACACGCATCTGCGTCGCCAGATTGGAGAGCTCATGGAGGCGCACCTGGTCATTGGGGCGCCGCCGAAGCGTCAACGCCATGTAGGCGCGATTGCCGAAGGCTTCCCGCAGGCGGCGCAGCCAGAGGCCGCAATGCTCGTCCGCGACTTCAGGCACGAAGACCGCGATCAGGCCATCGCCATAGGCGACAAGATCCGCCCATTCGAGACGACATTTCCCTTTGCCGCCACGCCGCTTGCCAAGCGACAGGAGCCGGCAGAGCCGGGAATAAGCTGGCCGGTCGGTCGGATAAACCAGAACCGACATGCCATCGACCAGATCAAGCCGGCAGCCGACGATAAGCCTTACGCCATTTGCCTTGGCCGCTTCATGGGCGCGCACCATGCCGGCCAAAGAATTGCGATCGACGATGCCGAGCGCCTCGATGCCAAGGAGGGCCGCGCGTCCAAACAGCTCCTCCGCCGAGGACGCGCCGCGTAGAAAGCTGAAGTGACTGGTCGCCTCCAGCTCGGCGTATCGGGCCGTCATCCGAACACCCCATGCAGGAACCAGCGGTGCGAGCCGGTTTCCGGATGCTCGCCGTCACCGGCGCGGTAGATCCAGTAGCGCTCGCCAGCCTCGTCCTCGACCCGGAAGTAGTCGCGCACGGCCACGAGTTCAGCATCGCATTTCCACCACTCGCCAAAGACCCGCTCCGGGCCATCAGCACGCTTGACGCGTCGTCGGGCACCCCGCCAGGTGAACGACGCCGGCGGATGATCAGGCAATAGTGCGACCGTCTCGATCGGCTCCGGCCGGACCAGCAGGCGGGAGGGGCGGGGCCAGTGGCCGGGCCAAGTCGCACCGGTGTCAGGAGACATAGCCGGAATCCGGCAAACGGAGCGCTCAGGTATGTCGCTGGCGACGGGGGCTACACGGTAGACGGCCCGCGCGCCAATCCTGTTGGCCAGGGTATCGATAAGACCCGAGATGTCGGGTGCTGCCGCCTCGATGAGTGAACTTGCCAGTTGCCTGCGGCCCACAGGCTCGGTGATCGTTGCCGTCAGTGTCATGATCTCGATGCCAAAGCCGGGGTCGATGGTCTCGATCTTGTCGCAGAGCAGCCGGGTGAGGCGCTGCGCATCCCGGACCGGCGTCGCCAGGCCGACCCGGACCGCTTCGGTGCGGTTGTCGACGCAGTTGCAGAGCAGGTCGAGCCGGCGTGCACCAAGACTTTTCTCTTCGAGACTCCTGGAGAGCTGATCGACCAGCTTTCCGATGTAGCGTGCGATCGTCTCGGCCGCCCCGATGGGCTCGGCAAATGCCCGGCGTGCCTCGATCAGGTCTGGCGAACGAACAGCCTCGATTGGCTCGGCCAGTTCTCCCAATGCCTGCCGCAGGCGTCGCTCCAGCTCAGGCCCGAAGCGCAAAGTCAGCGGAGCCCGCGGCTGCGCGAGCAGGTCGCCAATGCGATCAAAGCCGAGAACGCGCAGATCCGCCGCCATCCGATGCGGGAGCCTCAGGGCCTCGATCGGCAAAGGCACCAGGACGGATGGCCCATGCCCGGCCGGTGCGATGCAGACCGGATCGGCACTATACCGCGCAAGAGCGTGAGCCGCTCCCCAACTATCGGCAATCGCGGCCCGCGCCGTCACACCCGATAGAGCCAGGCGGCCGACGAGCCCATCGAGCATCGCCGCCTCGCCGCCGTGAAGATGGTCGGCACCGGTTGAATCGATGACGATGCCGTCGGGCGGATCGGCGGCGACGATGGGCGCGAAACGTTGCAACATCCACACGGCCAGCCGCTCCAACGCCTCGGCGTCCGCAGCCGGGGAGGCATCTTCCATAACCAGATCAGGCACAAGAATCTGAGCCTTGGCAACCGGCATGCCGGCATGAAGGCCAGCGGCCTGAGCGGCAGCATCCGCTGCCCGCACGACCCGCCTGCTACCTTCCCGACCGACCAGGACAAGCGGCGTTTCAGCCGAAAGCGCCTCGCCGCCAGCCATCCGCCGCACCCGATCCGTTGGCCAGGTCGGCAGGTACAGCGAGACGACCCGTCTCATCGCATGCCTCCAAAACAAAATCTGCACTTTCGCCCGCACGAGTGCGGATAAGCTCAACCAGCCAGCGATGCCGGCTCACGCCCGGCACAGGCAGCGGCGCCGACGGCAGGACCGAGATGCGCCAGCGCGTCACGGCCGCTGTGGGCTGTCCAAAATCAACGGTCTCGGTCTGCCGCCGCCAGCGCCGCAGCGCGACGCCGATGGAGCCGGTTCCTTCGGCCGCCAGATGCAGCCGGCGCGATGCGGTCATAGACAGGCGCGCAAGCTCACCAACAACAGCGCCAAGTCCGCCATGGCGCAGCGCCTCTTCCATGCAGGCAAGAACCGTGGAGTCATCGTCCGCCTCGACATAGAGCACGCGGTCCGGGCAGAGGCCAGCCTGTGCCAGTGCCGGCGCGAAGAGATCCGGCCGTGTCAGACACCATAAGACTTTACCCGTCGTGCGGGCCGCAACTCCAGCCACGAAAAGCGCCGCAGCGGCACCATCCACCGCGCCATTGCCGCCGCCGGCGACTTCATGCAGAGCCCCCAGAACCAGGCCCCCGCCGGGCAGGCGCGCGTCTACCTCGGCCACCCCAAAGGGCAGGACCGATCTGGCGCGCAGGCTTCTACCTTCGATCCTTTCGATCTGCGCACGCAGGTGCTCTATGGCGATTTTTGGCCCTACGCTTGTCATACTTGTCCATCGCTGGAATCGGCGGAATGTTCCCTATCTGTTCTTATTTTCATTGCGCAGAGTCAAGGAAGATTCGACGGGAGGCGTAATGGTGTTCTTTCTGCTGCCGAGATCGCCGAAAGCTGTCGGTGACTTGCGTCTGCTCGTGCGTATAAACCAAGCGGTTGCCTGTGATGGACAGAAACGGGCGCTTGGCACCAAGCTCCGTTCGGACCTCAGGCTTTATATTACTTTTGCCGTTGAAACTGTAGCGGACCGCTTGACATTCAGTCTTGCAAGGAACCGGTTTGCACGAAGATCGCATCAGAGCGTTGGTATAAAAAGAAATCATTCGGAAGAGCCGGAATAGGTATTGTAATCGTACAAGCAAATTTCATTGTAAGCATGCTTTTTCCGATGAGGCAGTATTAAGCTCTGACCGACAAATTGCATTGTAATGATTCTATTTAGGGTCAGTTTTATTATGAATAATGAACTGTTCGAATATGTCCGACAGGCGATCCGTAAAGAAGTGGGAAAATACTACGACGAGGCATTTTCCGATGACGCTAGATTTGTAGAAGATATGCACTTGGATACAGACGATTTGACGCTGGTCATATTGTCTCTGGAGAGGATTTTTAGAATCAGAAATGAACGAGTGCTGTACCGGTCCGTTCATAACGTCAATGATTTGGCCAATTTAATTCTTAAAGAAATATCAAAACAAGAATGAAAAATAATCAATGTAAATATTATATGTGAACTATTCATAAAAATAGATTGGAGGTTGTTGTTAATAGGTGCTCCACCCTTGATAATCCAGCCCAGAAATATGCACTAGAGGCGGTAGTACATGTTTCTCGCGGCGCATATGAACATACTGGAGTGTATTGAACAAGAAAGAAAAAATATGAAAAATGGACCTATGCCGCTATCTTTGTTGCATCTTAACTGGGCATTTTATGGCATCTGGATCGGGCCCATTCTAGCATCCCTTCTTGCCGTCGGATTGAGACAGCTTCAGATAGGACAGCCCTTTGCGCCATGGTCGGACATAGACAAAGTCTTTTTTCTGTCGATTGTAGGGGGCATTTTTTGCGTAGGATTTAACGTCGTTATGGCAAAAGTGGCTAAGCATAGCGTAATATCCCATATATCAACTGCAGTATGTTTGATAATCGCGGCGTACGTAATATGCGAGCGCAATGTAATTGGGACATCAGATCTGTGGTTTATTGCCTTCTATATTTGTGCATCGTGTGCTGGTTATCTGATAGTAATGCTTTCACTAATAGGGGTGGATATAATTCGAAATTATTTAAGTAAGCCGGTTTGACGTATAGGAACCTGCGTCGCAAATAATCTTAGTGCCCCTTCATTTTTATATAAGCGGGCACCCAGTGCAGCGACATGCGGCCTTGAATAGTTCCAGACTGGCCGATCCCTTTGTTCTGGCAATAACGACTACCACGGCCATAGCCGGTTAGGCTCTAAGTTGATGCGGCACAGCCCGGTCCTCCGCCTCATAAGCAGAAGGAGGGAAAGGGGAGGGTGAAAGAGGTATCAGGAGCGTGATGCCTCCTCCTTCCACCAGACCTGAGAGGACGAGCTATGGAAACTGGCATCATTTCCGCCAAGCCGATGAGCGGGGCGTATCGTGTCGATATTACCCGAGGCGAGCGCATCGGTCGCGTCTCGAGCGAGTGGTTCAGCCGCCCCGATGACGAGCGGTATTTGAGCCTCAGCGAGCTATACCAGGCTGTCAAAAGGCGGTCCGAACAAGCATCGACCAGCATCGTCCCATCGGACATGATTCGTGTTGAGGCCAGCAAAGACAATGGCTCGAGCCTTTGGCTTATGGCGCGCCATCGCGACATGCCGATTACGCCGACCCACTGGTCGTTTGGACAGCTGTGTAGCCTGGTGGGCGCGCCAGCATCTTACCTGCGCTCTTTGCCCGGTGCTCTGGCCGGCATCAATCTCCAGCATGGTTTGCTGAGCAGACGAAGCGAGGCAGTCAAGCTTCTGGAGACGGACAACCATCGTCTGGAACTGCGGGCCGTGACCGGCCCCGAGTACGGGCGCATCTGGGATCACGAGCTGGTTGAGGCTGTCATGAAGATCGCTGGGGACGGGATGGGGGATTCCAATTGGAAGGTGCCAGGCCTGATGGATTGGTCTACCATGACCCATAATCCTTATGTCGATGTGACCAAGGACACAACGACGCTTTACGCCAGCGACCGCGACGTTTTTGTATTCTTGTGCGACGATGCACGCCCAATCGAGGCCGGTCGACTGCCGAATGGCGAGCCGGATCTCTTCTTTCGTGGGTTCTACGCCTGGAACAGCGAGGTCGGCAGTACGACGCTTGGCATTGCAACATTCTACCTTCGCGCAGTCTGCATGAACCGAAACTTATGGGGCTGCCAGGATCTCCAGGAAATCAAGATCCGCCATAGTAAATTTGCAGGCGATCGGTTTGCCCTGGAAGCGGCGCCGGCTCTGGCCCGGTTCGCCAACTCAAGCCCAGCGAGCTTTATTTCCGGCATAAACGCTGCGCGGCAGCGGGTGGTTGCGACGGACGACGAGGAGCGGGAGGTGTTCCTGCGCAAGCGCGGCTTCACCAAGACCGACGCACAGCGGATCATCCAAACGGTTGTGGCCGAAGAAGGACGTCCGCCTGAGACCATATTTGACTTTGTGAGCGGCATCACGGCCCGGGCGAGGAGTGAAGTTCACCAGGACAGCCGGATTGCCATCGAGGCTAAGGCTCAAACGCTGATGCAGCAGGCTCTGCATTAAAAGGCCGGGC
Organism: Pedomonas sp.; assembly: GCF_036515995.1. Taxonomy (NCBI): domain Bacteria; kingdom Pseudomonadati; phylum Pseudomonadota; class Alphaproteobacteria; order Sphingomonadales; family Pedomonadaceae; genus Pedomonas; species Pedomonas sp. The sequence goes on from NZ_DATBUP010000206.1 coordinate 16,713, forward strand.
CACTGATTCTAGACAGTTTTCGGTAGGGTTTGTTATTACCGGATCGATACTCTTCAGAAGTAAGCTCTTCCGCAATTTTAGTTCAATTCAATTAACTGTGACCCGGGCGCGCAGGTGATCGAGGCCAGCATGGCCATACATGGACCGCTTGACAAGTTTGGGCTTGTTGATCTCCCCCTCAACCGGACCGCTGCTCCAGGGAAGGGTCAATGCCGCCCGAATGGCGTCGACAGCGGGCTCAGGCGCGCGCGCTCCAGCCGTCCTACCAAGGCATCGCTCTCCCGGGTATGGATCATGGCCGGGAAGAGGCACGCCAGACCGGCCGCCTTGGTAGGGGGCCTTAGGGCGAGGTGATCGGAGCGGTTCTCGGGGCCGAAGCAGGCGTGCCTTCGCGCAATCTGACCTTGACCCAATGGCGGAAGGCCTTGGCGTTTTCCTGGTACCGATATCCGCATACTGTGGGGTAGAGCTGGGTAGCGTTCCGGCATCCCTGCGCCCACCCATGACGCAGATAATCCTAGAAGGACTCCGTTGCATCAGGCTTGAGAGCCATCCACTCTGAGGATACGGGTGCCTTGTCTCTCTGCCCTTTTCGGCTAGCCTTAAGATCAGGGTCCAATTCACGCTTGATCGCCACGCCGCAGCGAGTTGGCTCCGGCCCAGGGGCTCAACTCCTTCACCTGGTCGAACACGACTCTCCGGTTGTGCCACCGCTGTGTCTGCAAGCGCTCTGCCTTGCTGCCAGGATGCAGACTCTCCGGGTACGGCATATTCTGGCCAGCCAGAGATCTGCCAATCTTCCGAACCGCGCGGTAACCGTGTTCCAGGGCATCCAGCAGCGCCTCGGAGCAGTTGCACAGCAGATGCCAGCGATCGACAACCTGCTGAGCCTCCGTGGCTCCCTCCTTGGCTTCATGTGCATAGGCTCCGGGACGTTCTCGTGCGATGATCTCGACCCATGGATGATCAGTTGGAGCGGAGCCAAGGAATAACAGCCTTTGAACGGATATCGTCCAGTACTTTCCCAAGTCTAGCGCTGCTTGGCTACAAGGTTTGGGCAAGATGGTATTGCGAGCTTAAGCAATGGCTGAGCCATGGTGCTCACAACTAGCGTTTTAATGCGGCGGCGGCAGATGGCTCATCAAGATGGACAGCCACATTTGGTATGTTAGAACACTGGCATGGAGGGCAGTTACTGGGCGAACAACAATAAGGCTGTCGAACAGATATGGAACAAAAAAGCTTGTAAAGCGCCTCTTTACAGGGCACAGGCCCGAAACGCAGCGAAGGTAGGGAGGCGGCGATATGCAAGCTGTAGTGCGCGCGATAGCGACCGGCCATCCTGG
>NZ_DATBUP010000207.1:0-2854 GCF_036515995.1 Pedomonas sp.
CCCGGCGCTGCGCCAGACGCTGGCGGACTATCACACCCGCCTGTGCAGCACGGCGGTGGGGCCGGAGCGGATCACCGTGACCTCCGGCGGCATGCCCGCCATTATGCTGGCAGTGCAGCTGGTTCTGACGCCGGGCGATAATATCGTCGTCATCGATCCGGTCTGGCCGAACATCGGCGGGATAACGCAGCTCCTGGGCGGCGAGGTACGCTCGGTGCGCATGGACCTGGACGAGCGGGGCTGGACGCTGGATCTGGGCAAGGTGGCGGCGGCGTGCGATGATCGCACGAAGGCGATTTTCTATGCCTCCCCCGGCAACCCCACGGGCGCGATGATCCCGCTCGCCCAGCAGAAGGAATTGCTGGAGTTCGCCCGCCCGCGCGGTATCTGGCTGATTGCGGATGAAGTCTATTATCGTCTCGTCTTCGGGCGCACGGCGGGTGATACCATTCTGGATATCAGCGAGCCCGAAGACCGGGTGCTCGTCATCAACAGCTTTTCCAAGGCCTGGGCGATGACGGGCTGGCGGCTGGGGTGGCTGGTGCATCCGCCCTCGCTCGGGCCGCGCCTTGCCATGATGGTGCAATACACGACCAGCGGCACCGCCACGTTCCTTCAGCATGCAGGCATTGCCGCCATTCGGGACGGCGAGGCTTTTGTGGCCGAGATGAACCGCTACTGCCGGCAGGGCATGGAAATCGTCTGCGATGCGCTGGAGCAGATGCCGCGCGTGACACTGCGGGCGCGGCCCGAGGCGGCGATGTACGCCTTCATCGAGATCGACGGGATGGAAGACAGCCGCGCCGCGTGCCTTGATATTCTGAACGCGACGCAGGTGGGGCTTGCACCGGGCATGTTCTTCGGCAGGGGCTCGGAGCGGTTCGTGCGCCTGTGCTTCGCCCGCGCGCCGGAGGTGCTGCACGCGGCGATGGAACGGCTGCGGCCCTACCTGTCCTAGCGACCTGCGGTGCGGGATCAGGCGCGCCGGAAGACGACGGACAGGTTGTTGGCGGGCATTTCGACCACTTTCACAGGCTCAAAGCCGTGGGTGCCGGCGAGGCTCTCCACGTCCTCAAGATTGCGCACGCCCCATTCGGGATTGCGGGCCTTGAGGCTGGCATCAAAGTCCGCATTGCTCGGCGCGGTGTGCTGGCCGCCGCGCTTGTAGGGGCCGTAGAGATACAGCACGCCGCCCTGCGGCAGCAGGCGGGCCGCGCCGCGCAGCAGGCCCTCGGTTGCCGCCCATGGGCTGATATGGATCATGTTGATGCAGACGATGGCCTCGGCCTGCTCAACCGGCCACGCGTCGGCAGTCACATCGAGCTGTAAGGGCGTACGCACGTTGGCGAGCCCGGCGTCTTCAACCCAAGCGCGGATCGAGGGGTGAAGGTCCGTGCTGAGATCGCTCGGCTGCCACTCTAGTTCCGGCAGAGAGGCTGCGAAATGCGCCACGTGCTGGCCGGTGCCGCTGGCGATTTCCAGCACAAGGCCCGCGGCCGGCAGATGACGGCGCAGTACCTGCAGGATCGGCTCCCGGTTGCGCTCGGCGGCGGGAGAGAACTGGCGGACGTCTTGTATCTGCGTCATGGCGGCATCCCGTCTGGTCAGGGTTTTTATAAGGGCGTCACCACTGGGCAGGCCGCCAGCCTGCCGCCTTGGCCTCGCGTTCAGAGCAGAACCAGCGCTCCCCCTTGGAGGTGTTGATGTTGGTTCTGGCATACCACGGGCTTTCGGCCGTGTGATAGACCTTCTCCCCCTTGGCGGTGATGTTGCCCTTGATCTTGCACTCGCCCGCAGTGACCGTCTGCACGGCCGAGGGGGACCTGGGCGTCGTCTTGGGGTCGGCCTCGCGCTTGCCGCGCCGCCAGTCCCACGGATAATCGAATGCGCCGGCCCAGACGCCGCGCTTCAACTGCTGGGCTTCAGCTTCCTGCCGCACATAATCTTCCGAATAGGAGCGGTAGGCGAGGGCGTGGCCCTGCTGGACCATCCAGCCGTTGAGATCGGTCGAGCCAAGACGGCACACGGCAACCACGCGGCCGTAGCGGTCCTTGTCCTTCTGCTCGCATTTTACCGGGCGATGCCGGATCAGGGCATCGAGCGCCAGCGCCGCGTTCTGTCCGCAGCGGACGGACTGGCCGGACTTGCGGCAGAGTTGCCGGGATTCCGGCGCGTCGATGCCATGGAGGCGAATGCGCTGGCCGTGGAGATCGAGCGTGTCGCCATCAATGACCGACGGCACGCCGGACAGGGTTTCCCGCTCGGTCACGACGCGCTCGCCCACCACGGCGGCAAGCAGACCAATTACGCCAATTACAACTTTAGTCATCAGGGAAACCTTGCGCATGGGACCATGCTCCGGGCGATGAATTAATAATGTGGAATTATTCAGTGGGCTTTTATGGGATGGCGGCACCATCGGCAAGGAAGATGGCCTTATCACCAGGAATTGTCCGGATAATAGATCGCACGCACTGCATAGCCAGCGGGTGACGGCGGCATGGCCCCTCGACAAGCGGGCAGGCGCTGTTTAACCATTTGAACGCAAGGGCGTGGCTGTGATTTGGCCTGCCCAGGGTGTTGCCAGGCGGCGTAAGGGGAACAGATGAGCCACGGGTCCGGACGCATGGGGTTTTGCGCTGAACGGCTTGCGCGCTTGGACCGGTTTCTCCAGTCGCGCTACATCGAGACCGGCAAGCTGCCCAATGCTCAGACTCTGATTTACCGCCGGGGCGAGGTGGTGCACCAAAGCTGCCTCGGACTGGCAGACGTGGAGCGTGGCAGGCCTCTGAGCGAAGACACGCTGTTCCGCATCTATTCCATGACCAAGCCCATCACCAGCGTGGCGTTCATG
>NZ_DATBUP010000208.1:0-35095 GCF_036515995.1 Pedomonas sp.
TCTGGGAAGCCGCGCAGGCGCAGCTACGGGAACTGCTGGGCGAGGGCGGGGCCACCGCCCTGCACGGCACGCTCGATGATGTGCTGAGCCGCCTGCGCACGGCCTGATCCCCCACGATTGTTCCGGCCCCAAGATTGTTCCGGCTATGGCAACGCTGTTTTCTGAAACGGCGGCAATAACTGCATATACACGCAATCCCGCTTATGCTTGTATATGCAGGCAATGACTCGGGAGTCTCCCAAGCCAGCAGTCACAACCCCCCAGTCCGGAAGGAAAACCGCCATGACCCTTTCCCGCCGCCGTGCCGTTGCGTTGCGCAGGTTCACATCGTTCGCGTCGTTTGCCGCATTCGCGGCGGTTGTTGTCGGTGGCTTGTCCCTGCTCGGCCCGGTGCGCCCGGCCCATGCCGATGACCAGTCGCGCGCCGTTGCCGCCTGCCGGACCTCGGTGGCGACGCAGGTGGACGGCATCGATGCGCGCAGCCTCGGCATCGATCGCATCGGCGGGGGCGGGCGGCGCTACAAGGTCTGGCTCGCGACCGGCGCAACCGCGGGCGAGGAAGCCCGCCGGTTCTACTGCGTCGCCAATCGCGGCGGCACGGTCGAGGAAATCACCGCTCTCAATGCGGACGGCACGCCGGGTCAGGCCGTCGTCGCCGCACGCTGAGTGGGCGGGGAGCAGTCCCCGGCACAATCCGGAACATCACCCAAAGAAAAAGGGCGGCCCCGAAGGACCGCCCTCTTTTTTTTGGCTTCAGCCAGTGACCGTTAGGCCGCCAGCTTGCGCAGCACGTAGGTGAGCACGCCGCCGCTGTAGAAGTATTCGATCTCGTTCTCGGTATCGATACGGCACAGCGCGGTGAAGGTGAAGGTTTCACCGTTGGCGCGGGTCACCTCGACCTCGATGTCCTGACGCGGGCGCAGGTTGCCGACGCCGCGGATGGTGAAGGTCTCGGTGCCGTCCAGGCCCAGCGTGAGGCGGGACTGGCCGTCCTTGAACTGCAGCGGCAGCACGGCCATGCCGACGAGGTTCGAGCGGTGGATGCGCTCGTAGCTCTCGGCGATGACGGCCTTGACGCCCAGCAGGTTGGTGCCCTTTGCCGCCCAGTCGCGCGACGAGCCGGTGCCGTACTCCTTGCCGGCCACGATGACCAGCTGAGCGCCCTCAGCCTGGTACTTCATGGAGGCGTCGTAGATCGGCATGACCTCGCCCGACGGGATGTGCTTGGTGATGCCGCCCTCGGTGCCCGGAACCATATCGTTGCGGATACGGATGTTGGCGAAGGTGCCGCGCATCATGACTTCGTGGTTGCCGCGGCGGGCGCCGTAGCTGTTGAAGTCCTTCTTGTCCACGCCGTTGTCCAGCAGGTACTGGCCAGCCGGGGAGGCTTCCTTGATGTTACCGGCCGGGGAGATGTGGTCGGTGGTGATCGAGTCGCCCAGGATGGCGAGCGGGCGGGCATTGACGATATCGCCCTGACGCTCGTTGGACATGCTGATCGACTGGAAGTACGGCGGGTTCTGCACGTAGGTCGACTGGTTGTTCCAGCTGTAGGTCTGGCCGGTGCCGACCTTGATCGCCTGCCAGTACTCGTCGCCGAGGAACACGTTGGCGTAGCGGGACTTGAACATCTCCGAGGTCACGGCCTGCTGGATGGTCTCCTGGACCTCCTGCGTGGTCGGCCAGATGTCCTTCAGGTACACCGGCTTGCCATCCTTCGAGGTGCCGATGACTTCGGTGGTGATGTCCTTGGCCATGGTGCCGAACAGGGCATAGGCAACCACCAGCGGCGGCGAGGCCAGGTAGTTCGCCTTGATGTCCGGAGACACGCGGCCTTCGAAGTTGCGGTTGCCCGACAGCACCGATGCGGCGACCAGATCGTTGGCGTTGATCGCCTTGGAGATCGGATCGGGCAGCGGACCGGAGTTGCCGATGCAGGTGGTGCAGCCGTAACCCACCAGGTTGAAGCCCAGCGCGTTCAGGTGATCCTGCAGGCCGGCCTTCTCCAGGTAGTCGGTGACGACCTGCGAACCCGGAGCCAGCGAGGTCTTCACCCACGGCTTGGACTTCAGGCCCAGCTCGTTCGCCTTCTTGGCGACCAGACCGGCTGCGATCAGCACGCTCGGGTTCGAGGTGTTGGTGCAGGAGGTGATGGCGGCCAGAACCACGTTGCCGTGACCCAGCTGGTAGTCGGCGCCTTCAACGGCAACCTGACGGCCCAGCTCTTCGCCCTTCTTGTAAAAGCCGTTCAGCTCCTCGATCAGGGCGTTGGTGGCGTTGGACAGGGACACGCGGTCCTGCGGACGGCGCGGACCGGCCAGCGACGGCTCGACGGTCGAGAGGTCCAGCTCCAGCGTGTCGGTGAACACCGGATCCGGGGTGTTCTCGTCGGCGAACATGCCCTGTTCCTTGGCGTAGGCTTCAACCAGCGCAACGCGCAGGTCTTCGCGGCCAGTGAACTTCAGGTAGTTCAGGGTTTCGGCGTTGACCGGGAAGAAGCCGCAGGTCGCGCCGTATTCCGGAGCCATGTTGGCGATGGTGGCCATGTCGGCCAGCGCCAGCGTGTGCACGCCCGGGCCGTAGAACTCGACGAACTTGCCGACCACGCCCTTCTTGCGCAGCATGTTGGTGACGGTCAGCACCAGGTCGGTTGCCGTCATGCCTTCCTTCAGCTTGCCGGTCAGCTTGAAGCCGACGACTTCCGGCAGGATCATGGAGACCGGCTGGCCGAGCATGGCGGCTTCCGCCTCGATGCCGCCCACGCCCCAGCCCAGCACGCCAAGGCCGTTGACCATGGTGGTGTGGGAGTCGGTGCCGACGAGGGTGTCCGGGTAAGCAATCACCGAACCGGCGGTGTCTTCCGAGGTCCAGACCACCTGAGCCAGGTACTCGACGTTCACCTGGTGGCAGATGCCGGTTCCCGGCGGAACCACGCGGAAGTTCTTCAGGGCGTTCTGGCCCCACTTCAGGAACTCGTAGCGCTCCATGTTGCGCTCGAACTCGAGCTCGACGTTGCGCTTGAAAGCCTGCGCGTTGCCGAACTCGTCCACCATCACCGAGTGGTCGATGACGAGGTCAACCGGCACCAGCGGGTTGATCTTGTTCGGGTCGCCGCCCAGCTTGGCCATGCCGTCGCGCATGGCTGCCAGGTCCACCACGGCCGGAACGCCGGTGAAGTCCTGCATCAGCACGCGGGCCGGGCGATACTGGATCTCACGGTCGGACTTGGGGTTGCGCAGCCAGTCGGCAACGGCCTTGATGTCGTCGACCGACACGGTCTGGCCGCCATCCTCGAAGCGGAGCAGGTTCTCGAGCAGCACCTTCATCGAGAACGGCAGACGCGAAACGTCGCCGATGTGCTGTTCAGCCGCCTTGAGGCTGTAGTAGGAAAACTCTTTGCCGCCCACGCTTAGGGTGCGGCGCGTTTTAAGGGTATCTTGCCCCACGGCAGTCATACCTGCTCTCCTTAATATACAGATGCACGTGTCCGATCCGTCGCGGGCCTTTTGCCGCAATGCAGCGCAATTGTGAAGGGCTGGCGGACCACTTCCTGTTACGGGATCAATCACTTTTTCATGGCGGCACGGGGCAGGAGGGCGAACCTGTCCGCCGGGGCCGGTGTCGGCAGTCCCCCAACATCCGGAAGGCGGTTTTTTTCTCCGCTTCAAGGCCGGGTGCGGGTCTGCCGGACTGTCTGCCAAACGGGAGGGGGCCGCCATCGGTTCCGACTCGGCTTCCGTTCTCCCGCCGCTCGTCCGACTCACCTCGCCAAGGCTGGCGGACCGCTGCCGATGCGTGGCGGCAACGGCGCAACTTTCTTGACGGTCTCCTGTTCCCTGCCGCTCCCCAAATGACTAGGGTGCGGCCATGGTTGCTTCTGATCCCATTCTGCTGCGCGCAGAAGACGTTGCGTGTCGGCGCGGTGGCCGGACCGTCTTCACCGGCGTCAGCCTGACCGTTCGGCCCGGCGCGGCGCTGCTGGTGACGGGCCCGAACGGCGTGGGCAAGTCCAGCCTGCTCAAGCTGCTGGCCGGAACGCTGCGGGCAGAGGCGGGCACCATCCAGCGCCCGGAGCGCGTCGCCTACCTCGGCCATGACAACGCGCTGAAGCCCATGCTCACCGTGTCCGAGAACCTGCTGTTCTGGGCCGGGCTGGCCGCGCCATCGCGTGCTGAGGCGGAGGAGCGGCTGCGGGCCGCCGTGCGTGCCGTCGGCATTCTCCCGCTGTGGGACGTGCCCGCGCGCCTGCTCTCCTCGGGCCAGAAGCGCCGCACGGCGCTGGCGCGGGTGCTGGCGAGCGGGGCGCAGCTCTGGCTGCTGGACGAGCCGACCGTGGGCCTTGATGTCGCCTCGGTCGAGCGGCTGGGGCCGGTGTTCGCCGAGCACCGGGCGCAGGGCGGCATGATCGTCGCCACCAGCCACACGCCGCTGCCGCTGGAGACCGTGGAGACCCTTATGCTCGGCGCTGCGGCGCAGGGAGCGCGGCCATGACCGCCGGAGTTGACGGCGGCATCGGCACGCTGGTGCGGCGCGAGCTTCAGCTGGTATGGGCGGAGCGCAGCGGCGGGGCCATCGCGCTCATCTTCTTCGTCATCGTCGCCAGCCTGTTTCCCTTCGCGGTCGGGCCGGAGCCGCAGGTGCTGGCCCGCATCGCGGCGGGCATCGTCTGGGTGTCGGCGCTGCTGGCCTGCCTGCTCAGCCTCGAGCGCCTGTTCCAGCCGGACGCGGAGGACGGCACGCTCGAGCAGCTGGTCGTCTCCGGCCAGAGCCTGGAGGCGGTCGCCATCGCCAAGATGATCACCCACTGGCTGACCACGGCCCTGCCGCTGGTGCTGCTGACGCCGGTGACGGCGGCCATGCTGGGGGCTCCGTTCGAGGTCTGGGGCACGCTGCTGCTCGGCCTGCTGCTCGGCACGCCTGCCCTGTCGTCCATCGGCGCGGTGGCGGCGGCGCTTACGGTCGGGGTGCGCCGGGGCGGTGTTCTCATCAGCCTGCTCGTGCTTCCCTTGGCTGTGCCGACCCTGATATTTGGTGTAGGCGTGGCTGATCCACTGGCGGGCGGATCTGCGCTCAAATGGTTGGGCGTCACGACGCTTCTCGCACTCGCAGTGGGCCCATTCGCCGCAGCTGCAGGGCTGCGCGTAGCAATGGAATAGTGATATACGGCGCGCAGCTATGCACAGATTCGCCAATCCAGCCCGATTTCTCCGCATCGCGCGGGCCGTCCAGCCGTGGGCGGCGGTTGCGATGTTCGCTGCGTTCGCCACCGGCCTTTATTATGCGCTGGTTGCAAGCCCCATCGATTACCTCCAGCGCGATACCGTGCGGATCATGTACGTCCATGTTCCCGCCGCGTGGATGGCGCTGGGCAGCTACACCACCATCGCCATCGCCAGCCTGGTCTCCATCGTCTGGCGGCACCCGCTGGCGGATGTGTGCGCCAAGGCCGCAGCGCCCATCGGCGCGGTGTTCACTGCCGTCTGCCTCGTGACCGGTTCACTTTGGGGCAAGCCAACCTGGGGTACATGGTGGCAGTGGGATGCGCGCATGACGTCGGTGCTGGTGCTGCTGTTCATTTATCTGGGCTACATGGCCCTGTGGTCTGCCTTCGACGACCGCCAGCGCGCGGCCCGGGCGGCGGCGATCCTGGCTTTGGTGGGCGCGATCAACCTGCCCATCATCAAGTTTTCCGTCGACTGGTGGAACACGCTCCACCAGCCGGCGAGCGTATTCCGCAGCGGCGGTCCGACCATCCACCCGGATATGCTGACCCCGCTGCTGATCATGGCGCTGGCGTACATGCTGTTTTTCGTCACCACGCTTCTCATGCGCATGCGGGCGGAACTGGCATCCCAGCGGCTGGAAATTGCGGCCGAAAGGCGAGCAATGGCGTTGGAAGGCGTACAATGAACGAGTTCCTGGCGATGGGAGGCTATGCCGCCTTTATCTGGGCGTCATATGCCGCTGCGGCTCTTGGCCTGGCCGCACTTGGCGTTTCCAGCTGGCGGGCCATGCGTTCTCTGGAACGGCAGGCGGATGCGGCTCGCGCTGAACGCCGTGCCGAGAGGGGGCGCGCATGAAGGCCAAGCACCAGCGGCTCGTTCTGATCGGTCTGGCCGCACTGGCCGTCAGCGGCGCGGCGGCCCTCGGCTTCTCCGCGCTCAGCGATACCATGACCTACTTCTACTCCCCGTCCGACGTGGTGACGAAGGGCGTCGAGCCCGGCCAGTCCATCCGTCTGGGCGGGCTGGTCGAGGCCGGTTCGGTCCGCCGCGAGGCGGACGGGCTGACGCTGGCCTTCACCGTGACCGACACGGCCAACACCGTGCCCGTTCAATACAAGGGGCTGGTGCCTGACCTGTTCAAGGAAGGGCAGGGCGTGGTGGCCGAAGGGCAGTTCAACCCGCAGGGCGTGTTCATGGCCGCCAGTCTGCTGGCCAAGCACGACGAGAACTACATGCCGCCGGAGGTTGCCGATTCCATCAAGCGGGCCGGTGAATGGCGGCCTGCGGAGGGAGCGCCCAGTGCTGCCAGTCCGACTGCTGCCAGTCCGGCCGCCGCAAATCCGATAGCCGGGAGCTGATATGATCGCTGAGATCGGCCATTTCAGTCTCTGGCTCGCTCTGGCGGTTGCCGTTTGTCAGTTCCTGCTTCCGACCATCGGCGCACACAGGGATGACTCCCGCCTGCGCGCCGTGGCAGTCCCGGCCGCTCAGGCCCAGGCGCTGCTGTCGCTCATCAGCTTCGGCGCGCTGACGTGGGTGTTCTGGGTTTCCGACTTCTCCGTGCAGCTGGTGGCCACCAACAGCCACACGATGAAGCCCGCGCTCTACAAGATCACCGGCGTCTGGGCGAACCACGAAGGCTCCATGCTGCTGTGGGTCGCCATCCTCGCCCTTGCGGGCTGGGCGGTGGCAACGTTCGGCCGCTCGCTCAGCGAGCGTCTGCGCACCCGCATTCTCAGCGTGCAGGCGCTAATCGGCGTCGGCTTCTACGTATTTCTGCTGGTGGCCTCCAACCCGTTCACGCGGTTGCTGCCCGCGCCCGTGGAAGGCAACGGCCTCAATCCGCTGTTGCAGGACCCCGGCCTCGCCTTCCATCCGCCCATGCTTTACCTGGGCTATGTCGGCCTGTCGGTCACCTTCTCCTTCGCCGTTGCCGCGCTGATGGAAAATCAGGTGACGCCGGACTGGGCACGGCGCATGCGCCCGTGGGTGCTGGCCGCCTGGGCCTCGCTGACCGGCGGCCTCGCGCTCGGCTCGTGGTGGGCCTACTACGAACTCGGCTGGGGCGGCTGGTGGTTCTGGGATCCGGTGGAGAACGCGGCTCTCATGCCGTGGATCGCCGCAACCGCGCTGCTCCACTCCACCATCGTGCTGGAAAAGCGCGATGCCCTGCGCAACTGGACCGTGCTGCTGGCGGTGCTGGCGTTCTCGCTCTCCATGCTGGGCACGTTCATCGTGCGCTCGGGGCTGCTGACGTCCGTCCACTCCTTCGCGGTCGATCCGGAGCGCGGCATCTTCATTCTGGGCCTGCTCGCCTTCTACATCGGCGGCGCGCTGACGCTCTATGCGTGGCGGGCCGGTTCGGTGGAGGCGGGGGCAACCTTCTCCGCCACCAGCCGTGAAGGCTCGCTGGTCATCAACAACCTGCTGCTGGCCGCCATTCTCGGCACCGTATTCCTCGGCACCCTCTACCCGATGGCGCTCGAGGCGATCGCGGGCGAGAAGATCTCGGTCGGCGCGCCCTATTTCGATGCCACCTTCCGTCCGCTGATGGCCCCGCTGGTGGTGCTGATGGCGGTCGGCCCGTTCCTGCCGTGGCGGAAGGCGGCCGAAGGCAAGCGCCTGACGCGCTACCTCGCCCTGCCGCTGCTGCTGACGTTGATGGCGGTGGCGACCGCTTACGCCTTTGCCGATACCCGCGGCGCATGGGCGCTGATCGGCATCGGCCTGTCCGCATGGCTGGCCGCCAGCGTGCTGGCCGACATCGCCCGCCAGACCCGGCTGGGCCGGGGCGGTCCGCGCCTGTTCTGGGGCCGCCTGGTCCGCCAGCCGCGTGCCATGATCGGCATGTGGATCGCCCACATGGGCGTGGCGGTCTCCATCTTCGGCGTCACCGCCTCCGGCGCGTGGCAGTCCGAGGTCATGACCACGGTTGCTCCCGGCCAGCCGGTCATGGTTGGGTCTTACGAATACACCCTGACCGACATCATGCCGGTGGCCGGTCCGAACTACACCGCCATTCGCGGCACCTTCGATGTGCGCCGGGACAACGAAAGCGTCGCCCGGGTGCAGCCGCAGTCCCGCACCTACACGCAGCCGCCGATGGAGACGACCGAGGCGGGCATCGCGCCGCTGTGGGGCGGTGATCTCTACGCCGTGCTCGGCAAGCCGGACGGCAACGGCAACTGGCAGGTGCGCCTGCACTGGAAGCCGTTCATGCCGTGGGTGTGGTATGGCGCGGCGCTGATGATGCTGGGCGGCGTGGTGTCCATGTTCGACCGGCGCTCGGCCAAGGTGGCGCTGGTGCAGCAGCCCCAGTCCGCCGAGCCGGAGCCGGCCGAGCAGACGCGCAAGATCCCGCTGGCCGCCGAATAGGAGAGTTCATGACCCTGGGTCGCAAGTTGCTGGTTGGATTGCCGGCGCTGGTGCTTCTGGCGCTGCTGGCCGTTTTCTTCGTGAAGCTGGACAAGGGCGGGCAGCCTATGGTCGCGCCGTCCGCCCTCATCGGCAAACCGGCCCCGCAGTTCGATCTGGAAGGCTATGATGCCGAGCATCCCGGCCTGTCCGACGCTGACCTGCGTCAGGGCGGCGTCACGCTGGTGAACGTTTTCGCCTCGTGGTGCGCCCCGTGCGTCGCGGAACTGCCGCAGCTGAAGGCGCTTTCGGAAGAACACGGCCTGACCATTCACGCCATTGCGTGGAAGGACAAGCCGGACGCCATGGCCAGCGTCTTCGCCCAGTACGGCAACCCGTTCCGCCGCATCGGCATGGACGACGAGGGCCGCGCCGTCATCGGCTGGGGCATCTCCGGCGTGCCTGAGACGTTCGTCGTTCGCGGTGATGGCACCGTCATCCACCGCCATCTGGGCGATATCCGCCCGGAGCATATCCCCGGTCTCGTCGAGATCGTGAAGAAGGCGCAGAAGTGATGAAACCGCTCGCCCTCCTTGTCGCACTGCTGATGTGGCCCGCCGTGGCCATGGCGGCGTTCGACTCGGAAACCCTGCCGGACCCCGGGCAGGAGGCCATGGCGCGCAGCATCATGACCGAAGTGCGGTGTCTGGTCTGCCAGGGCGAGTCCATCGCCGACTCCAACGCCGACTATGCGGCTGACCTGCGCCGTCTGGTGCGGGAGCGTGTGGCCGCAGGCGACGATCCGCAGGAAGTGAAGGCGTATCTGGTGTCGCGTTACGGAGACTGGGTACTGCTGCAGCCGCCGGTAAAGCCGGAAACCTATCTCCTGTGGGCCGCGCCGGTGCTCTTTCTGGGTTTGGGCTTGTTGCTGGTGTGGCGTATATTCCGCCGGGCCAAGCCGAAGGAGGGTGCATGATCGCCTTGACTCTGGTGCTGATCGTTGCGGTGGTGCTGGCATTGGTGCTGCGTCCATTGCTCATCGGCCCGCGCTCGGGCCATCCCGGCTGGGCGATCGCGGTTCTGGCCATTCTGGGCGTTGGAGCCGGCCTGTACGTCGGTGCCGGCAGCCCGGCGGCTGGTGGGTTCCGCCCGCAGCCGATCCCGCCCGCCCCCAACGCCGCCAAGGCGTTCAACGAAGCGCGCACCGACCTGCTGAAGGACCCTGGTGACGTTCCGGCGTGGCTGCGCATGTCCATGTCGCTCAGTAGCTCGGGTGAAACGCAGAAGGCGGCCGAGGCTCTGTCCGTCGCCCTGTCCGCCATGCCTGACAGCCCGGACCTCTGGGTCGGCTACGGCGAGACCCTGACCGCCCACTCCGGCGGCGTGATCACGCCCGCTGCCCGCATGGCGTTCGACCGGGCGAACCAGCTCGCGCCGCACCATCCGGCACCGAAGTTCTACCTTGCCCTGTCGTGGCTCCAGAGCGGCAATCCCAAGGAAGCGCTGGCCGCTCTTGAGGATCTGGCCCGTGATTCCCGCCCGGATGCGCCGTGGATGCCCCGCGTCGAGCGGATGATGCGCGGTGCCCGAACCATGATCGCAGCCGGCGTCGGCCCTGACGGCACCTTCAACGGTGTGCCGCAGGATATGCAAGACCCGGTCATGCCGCGTTAAGAATTTGGTTACGATTCCTCAATTAGGCTGACATCGTGATTATTGGCTCCGATCTTTCCTGGCTGAACAGTGCGCCCAAACCGGGCGACAGCCGGATTTTGCCGGAGCGCAGCGCCGCTGCCCGATCCGAGGCGGCCGCCGCCGTGCCCGCCGAGGCGCAGGCCGCCGTTGCCCAGTCCCAGCGCGTCGGTGCCAATCAGACTGTCCGCAGCCAGAACGCCGTATCGCCCCGCTCGCCCAGCGAGCAGGATGCCGATGCCCGCCGCTTCGCCCGCGAAGCGCCGAACGGCGAACGCCCGCGCTTCATCGCCAAGGGCCAGATGCTGAACGTTCTCGTTTAAGCTGGTTTGTTTTTCTCAAGGTTGTTTTGCGGGGGTCTGTAACCCCCGCGCCCCCTTCAGTCAGAAGGGCTGTGCGTCTGATGACTGGCGCGGCCCGTAAAAAGAACGGGGTGCAGGGGACCGAGTCCCCTGCAAAGATACTTTCAACAGAAAATCCCCGGAACTCAGTCCAGCCACGCCGGGCGGCGGTAGGCGAGGTCGAGATCCTTCGCCACGGCTTCGTAGGTGATGTGCCCTTCGGCCACGTTGAGGCCGTCGGCGAGGTGCGGGTTGGCGCGCAAGGCCTCGACCGTGCCCTTGTTGGCCAGTTGCAGGGCGAACGGCAGGGTGGCGGAATTCAGCGCCATGGTTGAGGTGCGGGCAACCGCGCCCGGCATGTTGCCGACGCAGTAGTGAATGACGCCGTCCACGGTGAACACCGGGTCGGCGTGGGTGGTGGGCCTCGAGGTCTCGAAGCAGCCGCCCTGATCGATGGCGATATCCACCACCACAGAGCCGCGCTTCATCGACTGGATCATCTCACGGCTGACGATCTTGGGCGCGGCCGCGCCCGGCACCAGCACCGCGCCGACGACCACATGAGACTGTGCAACGGCATCGGCGATGGCCGAGCGGCTGGCGTAGGCGGTCTTCACCTGTCCGCCGAAGAAGGCGTCCAGTTCTGCAAGGCGATCGAGCGAGATATCGAAGATCGTCACATCGGCACGCATGCCGGCGGCAATGAGCGCGGCGTTGAAACCGGAGACGCCGCCGCCCAGCACGGCGACCTTGGCGGGCGCAACGCCCGGCACGCCGCCGAGCAGGATGCCCCGGCCGCCCTGTTCCTTCTCAAGGTAATGCGCGCCCACCTGCGCGGCCATGCGGCCGGCCACTTCCGACATCGGGCGCAGCAGCGGCAGGCGGCCATTGCGGTCGGTCACGGTCTCATAGGCGACACAGGTCGCGCCGGACTTCATCAGCGCCTCGGCCTGCGGCTTGTCGGCGGCCAGATGCAGATAGGTGAAGAGCGTGTGATCCGGGCGCAGCCATGCGCACTCGTGCAGCTGCGGCTCCTTCACCTTCACGATGAGGTCGGAGAGGGCGAACACTTCCTCGGCGCTGGCCACGACCTTGGCTCCGGCGCGGGTGTATTCCTCGTCCGTGAAGTCGATGCCCGCACCGGCTCCGGTTTCCACGAAAACCTGATGACCGGCGGCCACCATGTCCGCCACGGACGGCGGCGTGAGGCCGACCCGGTATTCGTGGACCTTGATTTCCCTTGGAACTCCAACCCGCATGCGGCTTCTCCGTGACTGGCCTTGCATATTTATATCTCGCAACACGGTGTAAAACTTTGCTGGTGGGGTCTTGTCCATTCTTTTTTGACGGAAAATTTCACTGCTATGGCGATTCCGTCTCTGAAACCGCCCGGCCGGATCTTGCTCCTGTTGCGGTGGCTTGTCCCGCCTCGGGGCTTGTGCTACCGCGGCGGAACAAATGTAGTGCGCTGCAGCGAAGGTTGGCGATCAATCACGAATTCTGATTGGGCTCAATGCTCTGGCGCCCTGGCGCGTGCGGCCTGCCGGTCCGGTTGTACACAGGCTGGCACGGAGCGTTTCCCCTCTATCAGACAGAGAGTTAGCTAGGGTGCAGTTATGGCCGGTTCTGATGTGAACCCCCACCAGCCTCAGGGGTCGCTCGCCAAGCTCATGGTTGGCGCCATGGGCATTGTTTACGGCGACATCGGTACCAGCCCGCTCTATGCGATGCGCGAGGCCTTTGCCGGACATCACCCGCTTGCCATGGATCAGGAGCACATCTTCGGTGTGCTCTCGCTGATCTTCTGGTCGATGGTTCTGGTGGTGACGATCAAGTACGTCGTCTTCACCATGCGGGCGGACAACAAGGGCGAGGGCGGCTCGCTCGCGCTACTGGCGCTCATCTCTCACAAGGTCTCCGGCGCGCGCTGGACCACGGGCATCGTCGTGCTCGGCGTGTTCGCAACGGCGCTGTTCTATGGCGACAGCATGATCACCCCGGCCATGTCGGTGCTGTCGGCCGTGGAAGGCCTCAAGGTCATAGACCCCGGCTTCTCGGTGCTGGTTGTGCCGCTGTCCGTGGTGCTCTTGGTCGGCATCTTCCTCATCCAGCGGCGCGGCACGGCGCGGGTCGGCGCGCTGTTCGGGCCGATCATGGTGGTCTATTTCACGGTTCTGGCCGTGCTTGGCGTCCTCAACATCTTTCAGGCGCCGCAGGTGCTGCTGGCGCTGAACCCGTGGTACGCCATCCACTTCTTCATCATCGACGGCTGGAAGGCGTTCCTCGCCCTCGGCTCGGTGGTGCTGGCCGTCACCGGTGCCGAGGCGCTCTATACGGACATGGGGCACTTCGGGAAGAAGCCCATCCGCATGTCCTGGCTTACGGTCGTGATGCCTGCGCTCATGCTCAACTACCTGGGTCAGGGTGCGCTGCTGACGGTCAATCCCAGCGCCATCGACAGCCCGTTCTACCATCTGGCTCCGGCATGGGCGCTCATTCCGATGGTGGCGCTGACGACCATGGCGACCATCATCGCCAGCCAGGCGGTGATCTCTGGAGCGTTCTCGGTGACGCAGCAGGCCATCCAGCTCGGGTTCCTGCCGCGCCTGTCCATCAAGTTCACCTCCGCCGAGGCGCAGGGCCAGATCTACATCCCCTTCATCAACTGGGGCCTGATGGTCTGCGTGCTGACGCTGGTGCTGGCGTTCCAGAGCTCGTCCAACCTGGCGGCGGCCTACGGCATTGCCGTGACGGGTGCCATGACCATCGATACCATCCTGCTCGGCGTGGTCATCTTCATGCTGTGGCGCTGGAACAAGGTGACGGCGTTCGCCCTGCTCGGCCTGTTCCTGGTGGTCGATCTCACCTACTTCGCCGCCAACCTGACCAAGGTGCCGGACGGCGGCTGGGTGCCGCTGGTCATCGGCCTGACCATCTTCACCCTGCTCACCACGTGGAATCGCGGGCGCAAGCTGGTGCAGGATAAGCTCCAGGCCTCCGCCATGCCGATCGAGGTGTTCATCAAGTCGGCGACGGCCAGCACGACTCGCGTGCCCGGCACGGCGGTGTTCCTCACCTCCACCTCCAACGGCGTGCCCCATGCGCTGCTTCACAACATGAAGCACAACAAGATCCTGCACGAGCGCGTGGTGTTCCTGACGGTGATGATCGAGAACGTGCCCTACGTTCCGGCCACCCGCCGCATCGAGGTGCTGGACATGGGCCAGAACTTCTACCGCATCATCATCCACTACGGCTTCATGCAGGACCCCGACATTCCCCGGGCACTCGCCCGCGCGGCGGACTACGGCCTTGCCTTCAAGATGATGGAGACCAGCTTCTTCCTGTCGCGCCAGACGCTGGTGACATCCACCGCGCCCGGCATGCCGCTGTGGCGGGAGAAGGTTTTCAGCTGGATGATGCGCAACGCCACCAACGCGATGGAGTTCTTCAAGCTGCCGAGCAATCGGGTCGTAGAGCTTGGCAGCCAGGTGGAAATCTAGATCCACTTGGCTCTATAAGGGCGCTCGCGCCACAGGGCACACGCGGTCCCGGCTTCCTGCCGCTTCCACGACGCGCCCCTGCGTTCCGGCGTTAGGAACAAGTCAGTCAGGAAGTAATCCCATGAAGCCCAGAACCGGTGTTGATCGCTCCATCACGCAAAAGTGGCGTCCGGCCACCCAGGCCATCCGCGGCGGCACCATGCGCTCGGACTTCGGCGAGACCTCCGAGGCGCTGTTCCTGACCTCCGGCTTTTCTTACGAAAGCGCCGACGAGGTGGCCGCCCGCTTCCGCGGCGAGGCCGAGGGCTTCACCTACAGCCGCCAGACCAACCCGACCGTTGCCATGTTCGAGGAGCGCATGGCGCTCCTGGAAGGCGCTGAAGTGGCTCGTGCGACGGCGACCGGCATGTCCGCCATGGCGACCGCGCTGCTGTGTCAGCTGAAGGCGGGCGATCATGTGGTGGCCGCCCGCGCCCTGTTCGGCTCGTGCCGCTGGCTGGTCGATACCCTGCTGCCTCAGTACGGCATCGAGACGACCGTGGTCGACGGCCGCGACAACGAAGCCTGGGCGGCGGCCCGCAGGCCGAACACCAAGGTGTTCTTCCTCGAAACCCCGGCGAACCCGACCCTCGACATCGTGGACCTGAAGGCGGTGTCCGACCTCGCCCACGGGATCGGCGCCAAGGTGGTGGTGGACAACGTGTTCGCAACCCCCGTGCTCCAGAAGCCGATGGAGTTGGGCGCGGACATCGTGTGCTACTCCGCCACCAAGCACATCGACGGCCAGGGCCGTGTGCTGGGCGGCGTCATCCTCTGCGACAAGAAGTTCGACGACGAGCACCTGTTCGCCTACTTCCGCCACACCGGCCAGATCATGGCCCCGTTCAACGCCTGGGTGTTGCTGAAGGGGCTGGAGACGCTGGACATGCGTGTGCGCCAGATGTGCCGCAACGCGGCGCAGGTGGCCGACTTCCTCAGCGCTCGCGTGCCGACCCTGCTCTATCCGGGCCGCAAGGACTTCCCGCAGCACGCGCTGGCGATGCAGCAGATGAGCGAGGGCGGCACCATTCTCAGCTTCCACATGGAAGACCAGAAGCAGGCCTTTGCCCTGCTGAACGCGCTGGAGCTGATCGACATCTCCAACAACATCGGCGATTCGCGCTCGCTGGCGACGCACCCGTCCTCCACCACCCACAAGGCGATCGCCGTGGAAATTCAGCGTGAGCTGGGTATCACCCCGGGGATGATTCGTTTGTCTGTTGGCCTTGAGGACGCACAGGATTTGATCGAAGACCTTGACCGTGCGTTGAAGGTTATAAGTCTTTAAAACGAGTTCGGCAGGCGGGGGCGAGAGGCTCCGTGGAGCCTCCCTTCCGTTGCCAAGAGGCAACCCGGTTGGGGTGCGTCCGTCTGCCTGCCGATCAGCAGATTGCGGGAGGTGCGTTGATGTCATCCTTGCCTGACGATGTGGACTATCCCTACGAAGCCACGACCGGCGACATTACGGTCAAGGTGCTTCCGGCATATGTGGACGATCAGTCCGATCCGTCGGAGAGCCGTTACGTGTGGGCCTACCACGTCCGGGTGGAGAACAACGGCGGCCTGACCGTGCAGTTGATGAGCCGGCACTGGATGATTGCCGATGGACACGGCCGGATGCACGAGGTGAAGGGCGAGGGTGTCGTCGGCGAACAGCCGGTGCTCGAGCCCGGCGACGTGTTCGAGTATACGTCCGGCTGCCCGCTCTCGACCCCCTCCGGCATCATGCGCGGCAGCTATGGCCTTGTGGATGAGGCCGGCAACAACTTCGACGTTGAAATCCCGGCCTTCTCGCTCGACAGTCCGTTCGCCCTGCGCACGATCAATTAAGTCTGGAAACTGAGTCTGGTGTCCGTTTCAGCGGCGGCGCTGTCGGTCCGGTCCAGGCCGAACCGGCGGATGCCCCAGCCAATGCCCTTCCAGATCAGCACGGTGGTGATGATCGACAGGTAGCCGTCCGCCGCATAGTGCCAGCCAAGGTGGATCGAGCCGATCAGGATGGCGGCGGCATAGACCCAGAGAACAGCGCCCAGCGGGCGGCTGAAGCGCCACATGCCCATGGCCATGACCAGCGAGAGCGAAACGTGCATGCTCGGCATGGCCGAGATGCCGCCAAGTGTTAAGGCGTCGCTGGTGCCGTGGAGAGTCAGCAGGGCCTGCTGGGTATCGAGCGCCCAGACCCCCTTCCAGTCGCTTGCCGCCGCAAGGCGGGCGTCGATGGCACGAAGCATCTCCATCAGCGGCTGATACGGATCTGCCCCGCCGCCAACGAGCGGCCCGAAGTAGCACGGTCCGGCGGAGGACAGCGCGTAGGCCAGCACCGTGCCGTTGATGATCCAGCAGGCCAGCATGGCGCACAGGTACTGGAAGCGCTCCACCGGGCGATCCACGCGCGTTATGGCGTAGAAGGCCGCGCCCCAGATCAGCAGAAACCACAGATTGTAGAGAAGACTGAGCACGAATGTGGCGGTATCGCCGCCAAAGACGGCGTGGGTGATCCGCCACGGGTCGGTGCCGAAGTGAAGCCAGCGGTCAAGCTCGTGCAGGGTGGCGTCAAACTCGAACGGGTACACGTCTGGAATCAGGCTCTTCAGTGTCAGGAAGGCCGGGATGAACAGCGGCAGCAGCGCCAGCGGCACGAAGAGGCTGAGAAACCGGTCCCGCCGCAGCACATGGGTTTTCGCGTCCTCCCAGATGTGGAGCGGCACAGCGTGCCAGGGCGTATGGAGCAGCGTGACACAAAGGTGGGCCGTGACGATCAGCGCGAGCGAGGCCCCGATCACCATCAGAGTATGATCGGCCAGCGCGTAGAGTTTCATTGCGATTTCGCCCGCCACGGCAAAGGCGATGATCTGGGCCAGCACGGCGTAGGTGAGCACGATCGCCGTCAGTACCGTCAGCCGCTTGCGTTCGCCAGGCGGCAGGGCAGAGCGCCACCAGCGAGTGTCCGTACCCGATGCTTGCGTTAACCCAGCGGCGATTTCCATACCGGCCCCATTGCAGACGTGCAGGAGGCAAGACGTAGAAGGTTTTGTTTAATGGGCTGTAAAAGGCAGCGCGTCGCGACCGCATTGATAGGAGACGCTTGCGGGCGGTGGCGAAAATAGAGGGGCGAGGGGGCCGGGAAGCCCCCTCGGCGTAAGGCCCTCTTATTCTTTTTCCTGCGGGCGTTCGAACACCCAGTCCTTCGAGCAGAAGGCGCAGTTCACGCGAATCGAACCGTCTTCTTCGCGCATGTGCATCAGGTCCTCGAACGAGAACTGGCGCAGCACGGACTGGATCCGCTCCCGCGTGCAGCGGCAGCCGCGGTGGATGCCGATTGAGTCGTAAACCCGCGGCTCGTCCTGATGGAACAGCCGCCACAGCACGGTCTCCAGCGAGACGGACGGGTCGGTCAGCTCCTCCGGGCGGAGGGTGTTGGCCAGAACCATGGCGTGCTGCCAGTTGGGATGCTGCTGCTCGGCCGCGAAATGACGTTCGCCGCCAGTCTCGCCGTGCGGCAGGTGCTGGATCAGCATGCCGCCAGCGAACCATTCACCGGTCAGGCCGTCACGGCGCACTGCCAGCTTGACCAGGGACGGCAGCTGCTCGGAGTTCTGGAAATACTCGCCCGCCGCGTCAGCAAGGCTCGCACCTTGCAGCGAGACGATGCCCTGATAGCGCTCGGTGTTCAGGGTCTTGTCCACCGTCAGCGCCAGATAGCCTTCGCCGAAGAGCGTTTCCAATGGCGCACCGGGCTCGATGCCCTTGATGGCCTCGGGATCGAACTGGGCGTAGCCGCGCACCGCGCCGGGGGCGAGGTAATCGGCCACCAGCAGCGAGATCGCGCCCTTCGACTTGGCCTGAAGGGTCATCTGGCCGCCGTCTTCACGCAGCACGGAGCCGAGCAGCGAGGTCAGCGCCAGCGCTTCGGCCAGCACCTGTGCCACCGGGGCGGGGTAGGCATGCGCCGCCAGCACTTCGGAGAGGGTGGGGCCAAGGCGGGTGATGCGCCCGCGCACGTCTAGGCTGTCGATCTGGAACGGAAGAACCAGATCGGTCACGTTTACGCCATCAAGCCGGATCGTTTCGTCGTTCACGGATTCAATCGTCCCAAACACCAGAGGAGAACAGCCTTCTGGGCATGAAGGCGGTTTTCCGCCTCGTCAAACACCACGGAGCGCGGTCCGTCGATCACTTCGTCGGTCACCTCTTCGCCCCGGTGGGCGGGCAGGCAGTGCAGGAAGAGGGCTTCCTTGCGCGCCAGCGCCATGAGGTCGGTGGTGACCTGATACGGCATCATCGCCGCGATCTTGGCTTCGCTGTCGGCCTGACCCATCGACACCCACGTGTCGGTGACGACCACATCAGCCCCTTCCACCGCGGCGCGCGGATCGCGCACCAGCTCGATCCGGCCGCCGGCCGCGCGGGCCGCATCGGTCACGACCGCTTCAGGCTCATAGCCTTCCGGCACCGCAATGCGGACCGAGAAGTCGAGCAGGGCGGCCGCCTCGATGATCGAGTGGACCACGTTGTTGCCATCGCCCAGCCAGGTCCAGGTGGTGCCCTGAACACCGCCGAGCTTCTCCTCGACGGTCAGCAGGTCCGCCATGATCTGGCAGGGGTGGTTGAAGTCGGTCAGGCCGTTCACCACGGGCACTTCCGCGTTGGCGGCCAGCGCCTCGATCTTCGAGTGCGCGCTCGTGCGGATCATGATGGCATCGACCATGCGCGACAACACCCGCGCGGTATCCGCAATGGTCTCGCCGCGCCCCAGTTGCAACTCCGATGACGAGAGCGTCAGGGTCGAACCACCCAGCTGCCGCATCGCCATATCGAAGGAAACGCGCGTGCGGGTAGAGGGCTTCTCAAAAATCGACGCAAGTGTGTGGCCGTCCAGCGGTCGATCCGCATCCACCTGTCCCTTGGGCAGACCGCGTCGCGCTTCCTTGCGGCGGCGTGCTTCCGCCAGCATGGCTTTCACGGCAGGGGCGCCGGGAGTGGTCAGGTCGAGAAAGTGGCGGATCGGGCTCGTGTTCATCCGATGTCGGTCCTTCGCGTCGTCAGGACTTGGGGAAAGAGCGGGCGGCGGCGGACAGCCGCTCGACCGCTTCGTCGATGTGGGCCTGCTCGATGTTCAGCGGCGGCAGCAGGCGCAGCACGTCCTGGCCGCCGGCAACCGCGAGGATGCCTTCGGAACGGGCGTGGTTCACCAGATCGCGGCTGGGCACGAGGCACTTGATGCCGCGCATCAGGCCGAGGCCGCGCACCGGCTCGGGGGCGAAGATGCCCTCGTGGTTCGGGATCATCTGCTCCAGAGCCTGGCTCAGGCGCTCGCCCATCTGGCGCACGTGGTCCATCAGGCCCGGCTCCAGCACCAGGTCGAGCACGGCGTTGGCCACGGCCATGGCCAGCGGATTGCCGCCGTAGGTGGAGCCGTGGGTGCCGACCACCATGCCGGAGGCGGCATATTCGGTGGCAAGGCACGCGCCGACCGGAAAGCCGCCGCCGATGCCCTTGGCGATGGTCATGATGTCCGGCGTGATGCCGTACTGCTCATAGGCGAACAGCGTGCCGGTGCGGCCGACGCCGCATTGGATTTCGTCGAGGATCAGCAGCAGCTCGTGCTTGTCGCACAGGGCGCGCAGGCCCTTCATGAACTCCTGCGTGGCAGGCGTAATGCCGCCTTCGCCCTGCACCGGCTCCAGCATGATGCCGCCGATGTTCGGCGTGATGGCGGCCTCAACGGCGGCCAGATCGTTGAACGGCACCACGGTGAAGCCCTCGAGCAGCGGCTCGAAGCCCTCGCGCAGCTTCTTCTGGTCCGTTGCCGAGATCGCGCCCAGCGTGCGGCCATGGAAGGCGTTGGCGAAGGTGATGATGCCGTACTTCTCCGGGCGGCCCTGCGCCGAGTGATGGCGGCGGCAGGTCTTGATGGCGCATTCTACCGCCTCGGTGCCCGAGTTGGTGAAGAACATCGTATCGGCGAAGGTCGCGGCGCGTAGGCGCTCGGAGACCTGCTCCTGACCCGGAACCCGGTAGAGGTTGGAGGTGTGCCACAGCAGATCGGCCTGACGCTTCAGGGCCTCCACCAGATGGGGGTGGCCATGACCAAAGGCGTTGACGGCGATGCCGGCGGCGAAATCCAGATATTTTCGCCCTTTGGAATCAAACACATAGCAGCCTTCACCACGGACCATCTCAATGTCCGCGCGAGCGTAGGTCGGCATCACCGGCGTGATCATGCTTGGCTCTCCAAACGACAAAAGGCGGTCCGGAGGGACCGCCAGGGTTCTCGTCGATTTAATGACGGCGAAGCGCCTGTGAGTCAATGGAACTGTATGGCTTCTCCCACCATCTCAAAGGCTTCACGGCACGCCTTGGCTCTTTGCCTGTTCCGCGGCCGTTTCCTGATTTCCGGAGCCATTTCTTGACTTTTGTGCGGTTTGGTCCCATGTGTGCTGGGCTGTCAGAGCAGCTTCGGAAGTCCTCCGGTCGCGTGACCGCCGCATTTTGCCTAGGGTGTCGTTCAGTAATCCCCGGCTTCGCGGCTGCCAATAAAGAGACTTCCCGAGTCGACCGGCCATCCAATCACGCGGAGGGTCATACCCTCAACGCCGTGCGCCTTGCGAGCCGCGCGGCATGGCGATGTGCGTGTCGTGTGCCATTCCGGCGCGGTCAGGCTTTCGCCAGCGACATTCCATTGAAAGATACATGACGACCAATTTTTCGGGCCTCGGCCTTCATCAAACCCTTCTCCAGTCCCTCGCCAAGCATGGCTATGAGACGCCGACGCCGATTCAGGCGGGCGCCATTCCCCATGTGATCGAGGGTCGCGACCTGCTCGGCATCGCCCAGACCGGCACCGGCAAGACGGCGGCGTTCGCCCTGCCGCTGCTGCACCGTCTGTTCAAGGAGCCGCGCCGGGTCAGCTACAAGCACTGCCGCGTGCTGGTGCTCAGCCCCACCCGCGAGCTGGCCAGCCAGATCACGGCCACGTTCCGCACCCTTGCCCAGGGCTCGGCGCTCAAGATCGTCACCGTGTTCGGCGGCATGCCCATGGGCGCGCAGAAGCAGTCCCTCGCGGCTGGCGTTGACGTTCTCGTCGCCACGCCGGGCCGTCTGCTCGACCACATGAGCCAGGGCACGGTCAACCTGTCGGAAGTTGAAGCCGTCGTGCTCGACGAGGCGGACCAGATGCTCGACATGGGCTTCATCCAGCCGCTGAAGAAGATCGTGGCTGCCCTGCCGAAGAAGCGTCAGGGCCTGTTCTTCTCCGCCACCATGCCGCCCGCCATCCGTTCGCTGGCCGAAACCCTGCTGTCCGATCCGGTCGAGGTGGCGGTGACGCCGGTTGCCAAGACTGCCGACAAGGTGGAGCAGCGCGTCATCCACGTGTCGCAGCCGCACAAGCGCCTGCTGCTGGTGGAAACGCTGCGCGACACGCAGGACATGGACCGGGCGCTGGTGTTTGCCCGCACCAAGCACGGCGCGGATAAGCTGGTGACCATCCTCACCCGCGCTGGTCTGCGCGCCGCGGCCCTGCACGGCAACAAGACGCAGGCGCAGCGCACCCGTGCGCTGGCCGGCTTCAAGGACGGCAGCATGCCGATCCTGGTGGCGACCGACATCGCCGCGCGCGGCATTCACGTCGATAACGTCTCGCACGTCATCAACTATGACATGCCGAACATCGCGGAGAGCTACGTTCACCGCATCGGCCGCACGGCGCGCGCAGGCGCGGCCGGTATCGCCATCTCCTTCGTGGATGACAGCGAGAAGGCCTACCTGAAGCAGATCGAGCGGCTCATCGGCCACTCCATCTTCGCCACCTCCCACAAGGGCGGCGAGCTTCCGGCGGAGCTGTCCGCACCGGCTCCGCGCGAGCAGAGCAGCCGCAGCTTCGAGGGTCGTGGCCGTTCCGAAGGCCGTGGTCAGGGTCGTGGCGGCGAAGGCCGGCGTTTCGAGGGCCGCGGCGAAGGCCGCAGCTTTGAGGGCCGCGGCGAGGGCCGTGGTCCCCGCACCGAGGGCCGCAGCTTTGAAGGTCGCGGCGAGGGTCGCAGCTTTGAAGGACGCGGTGGTCCTCGCGGTGAGCGCCGCTTCGGCGAGCGTCCGCAGGGCGAGGGCCGCAGCTTCGAAGGTCGCAGCGGCGAAGGCCGTGGTTTCGAGGGTCGCGGTGAAGGCCGCAGCTTTGAAGGCCGTGGCGAGCGCAGCTTCTCGGGCGAACGCAAGTTCTCCGGCGAGCGCAAGTTCTCGGGTGAGCGCGGTGCCCGTCCTGATGCGCGCGGCGAAAAGCCGGCCCGCGGCGAAGGCCGCAGCTTCGAGGGCCGCGGCGGTGGCCGCTTCAAGGCGCCGGAAGGCGCCGAGGGCGGCAACGAGCGTCCGCGTCGTCGTCGTGGCGCTGCCTGAAGCTTTTGACCTGTTGTTCCAGGCATAAAGGAAGGGCCGGTTCCTCGCGGAGCCGGCCCTCTCTTTTTGCCTCGGGTTCAGGCGGCGGACTACGCCTGAAGGTCAGGCTTTCAGACGCCAGCCGGTGCGCAGAACATAATAGGTGATGCCGCCGAGCAAGGCATTGATGGCGAGCAGGTAGAGCGCGCCCCAGAGCAGCGGGCCGTCAGACACGCCGAGGAAGCCGTAGCGGAAGCCGTCGATGACGAAGAAGAACGGGTTGGCGTGGCTTACAGCGGACCACACGCCGCTCAGGCGGTCGAGCGTGTAGAAGGTGCCCGAGAGCAGGGAGAGTGGCTGGATGACGAAGTTGGTGACGGCTGCGCCATGGTCGAACTTCTCTGCCCATACGCCGGTCAGGACGCCCAGCAGCGAGAGCATGGCCGCGCCCATGATGCCGAAGTAGAACACGGCCCATGGCTCGCGGACGGTGGCGTCTGCCCCCGGCCACAGGATGAGCGCGATCCACACGGCAATGCCCACGGCAAAGGCGCGGGTGACGCCGCCGCCCACATAGGCCAGCAGCAGCTCGCCCGGCGACAGCGGCGGCATCAGCGTATCGACGATGGTGCCCTGCACCTTGCCGATCAGGATGGACGAGGACGTGTTGGCGAAGGCGTTCTGCAACATGCCCATGGCGATGAGGCCGGGGCCGAGGAAGGTGGCGAACGGCACGCCGAGAATCGTCTGGCCGCCGCGTCCCAGCGCCACGGTGAAGATGGCGAGGAACAGCAGGGTGGTGACGGCTGGGGCCCAGATGGTCTGGGTATGCACCTTCAGGAAACGCCGCACCTCCTTCATGTAAAGGGTGCGGGTGCCGTACCAGTTCAGCACGCCGATGCGCTGCACACCCGGCGGATGGAAACGGGCGGCGGTGCTCGGGGTTGGGGTGGGGCTGGTCATGGGCCTGAATTTCCTCAATTTACGCGCTGTAGCAGTGCTAGCGCGCCGTCTTTCTGCCTACAAGGTCTCGCTATTTGGACAGACCTTCCCTATGTAGAGTGCGAATATCTCAAGTGAGGTTCTTTGTATGTCCTGGACCGACGAGCGGATCGAACTTTTGAAGCAACTCTGGGAGAAGGGCTCGTCCGCGAGCCAGATCGCAGAAGAGCTGGGCGAAGGTGTGACCCGCAACGCCGTCATCGGTAAAGCCCACCGTCTGGGCCTGAAGGCCCGTCCGTCTCCGGTGAAGGCCGGGGCGCCGAAGAAGGCTGCCGCAGCCGCGCCGAAGAAGCCGAAGGTGGTGACCAAGCCCAAGCGCGTCACGCTGCTCGACCTCTCCGACAAGATCTGCAAGTGGCCCCATGGCCACCCCGGTGACGAAGATTTCCACTTCTGTGGCAAGAACGTGCAGCCGGGCTTCCCGTATTGCAGCGAGCACTGCGCCGTTGCCTATCAGGCTCAGCTGCCGCGTCGTGACCGTCGCCCGCTGCCGCCGCTGGGACCGCGTCGCTAAAAGCTTCGATCTGGAATTATCCGGAATGAAGGCCGGGGAATGCAAGGGCTGACAATTTCAGCCCTTGCGTTCCCCGGCCTTTTCCTTTGCCGTCGCCTTCGAAGAGGCGCGGGCCTTCTCCTTGTCGATTCGGGTGAAGGATTCGATCGGGCAGCGGCTGCCGGAGCGCGCCATGATCATGTCCAGCCCGCCGCAGAGCTGCCGGTTAGGCGTCGTGCGGTAATAGAAGCCGTCATAGAACGACAGGCCAGGGCAGGTGTTCTGCAGGCGCATCTCGTAATAGAGGTTCCCGCGCATCCGCAGGTGGATGGTGCGGTCATTGCGGATGACAGAATCCCGGATGTCGTCGATGGAGATGCACTGAACCTGGGTGTCTTCCACCGAAGAGGTGTCCGAGAGCGGCATCTGCTGCTGGGGCTGAGCCGCCCGTGGTACGGCCTCCTCCTTGTCGAAGTCAGCGCCAACGCCCGGCACCTTGACCACAGGGCGCATGTAATTCTGCGCGTGTGCAGGCACGGCCGCCACGCCGAGCAAAATCAGAACCGCCGCAGTAACGCCAACCCGCATGGAGCCTCATCCGGAAATGTCCACACATGCCTTACGGGCTGTGGGGTGAATAAGGTGTTAACCGTTTCGTGCCGCTCACCTCTCTGCGGCGGCACGGCTTATGTTTCCGCTCTGCTGACTGGCCGGGCTGCCAAGCTTCGCTTGCGGCTCTGCATTATGCCTGATCCGTAAGAAAAGAGAATCATTCCCCCGTTTCGGGTGTGGCACTGATCCCGCCTTGTGATGTATGTTCCCTTTTTGTTCATGAGGGCGAGATGAAGCGGGTCACACGGGACGAGCTTGAGCTGATGTTGAGCGTTTTCTTGCGGGTCGTCCCGCAATGGATTCGCCGGGCGTATGCGGGCAAGACACCGGACGAGCAGGACCGGGGCGCGGAAGTTCTGGCGGCGCAGTTGGCCCAGCGGCTGGAGCGCTATCAGATTCACGCTCCCACTCCGGATGAGGCGGCTGATACGCATCCGCCCTTACAGCGCTGAACCATTCGAGGCCGAATCACGGCGAATCGCCCGCTACCCTGGCGGGCCGGCCTCTCACGACAGAACATGACGGGCGCGAATCACCTGCGCGCCTGCGGCAGTGCAGCGTTTTACTCGCCAGACGCGGCAGGCTGAGCGCCATTGCGTCCGAACCGGCCAAAAGACCACAGCGCACCGAAGCGGCGCTTTGCGGAGGTTTTTTTGAAAAGGGAAATCTAGGGGCAGATGGTGCTGCTGAGTGGGATTGAACCACCGACCTCTCCCTTACCAAGGGAGTGCTCTACCACTGAGCTACAGCAGCCCGCTATCTGGAAGCGAGGAGACCTCGCGTCCCGAACGTCTCGGGTGGGCGGTCTATTGCCGTTAGCGCCGCGGCTTGTCAAGAAAAGGTGAGCGTCAATCGAGGAATTTTATGTCGAACGATTCAAAACAGGCGTCAGAGAAGCAAAAGAGGCTGGCGGAGGCCCTCCGGGCGAACCTCCGCCGTCGCAAGGAGTTCGTACGCTCACGCAATAATGCTAGTCAGGATGCGGGAGCGGACAGTGCTGATTCGATCGCCGAGGTCACTTCGGACGAATCAGGCGAGACCCGGGTGCCAAAGTAACCGATCAGGCGGCCATCGCGGCCGATCAGGTACTTGTGGAAATTCCACTTGGGCTCCGAGCCGGGGCCCAGCGTCTCGCGCGCCCAGCGGAACAGGGGGATGGTCTCATCCCCCTTCACGTGGGCTTTCTCGGCCAGCGGGAAGCGGATGCCGAAGGTGGTCTCGCAGAACTCCTCCACCTCCTTGTTGGACTTGAACTCCTGATCGTTGAAGTCCCCCGAGGGCACGCCGATCACGGTGAAGCCCTGCGCCTCGTACTTGGTCTGGAGCTTCTGCAGGCCTTCGTACTGCGGCGTGAACCCGCACTTGGAGGCGGTGTTCACCACCAGCATCACCTTGCCCTTGTACTGCGCCAGCGGCATCGGCTCGCCGTCGATGGCGGTCAGGGTGAAGTCATGGGCGGTGCGGCCGTCCGGCGCGGTCTTGGGCTCGGCATGAACGGCATAGCTGTAGGCAAAGCCGCCGGTCAGCAGCGCGGTCGCAACGGTTGCGATTTTCCTGAACATTCCCCTGATCCCTTCCTGCATGTCTTGCGCGCCAGACTATAGGGGAAGCCGTGGGGGCGAAAGGGTTTGGACGGGGTGCGCGCCGCCAAAGGAAAAGGGCCGCGCCCGGTATCGCGGACACGGCCCTGAAAAAGAGAAGGGGAGCGCAGGAGGATCAGGATCTCCCTGCGTAAATCCCTTGCCAGTGCCCCATCACAGCGGGCGGGTGGCCTCGGCCAGCCACTGCCGGGTGTCATCCGGCACCAGCGGGGCCAGCGTCTCGATCACGCGGCGGTGGTAGGCGTTGAGCCAGTCCCGCTCCTCTGGAGTGAGCAGGCTCGCCTCGACCAGCGCCAGGTCGATGGGAGCCAGCGTCAGCGTTTCGAAGCCGAGCATGGCGCGCTCGTCGCCATCGCGCTTGTCTTCCTGCACCAGCACCAGGTTCTCGATGCGGATGCCGTAGGCGCCGGTCTTGTAGTAGCCCGGCTCGTTGGAGCAGATCATGCCCGGCTCCAGCGGGATGTCGGACGACGCCTTGGCGATGCGCTGCGGCCCTTCATGAACCGACAGGTAGCTGCCAACGCCATGGCCGGTGCCGTGGTCGTAATCCAGCCCGGCCATCCACAGCGGCAGGCGGGCGAGCGAGTCGAGCTGGCGACCAGCGGTGCCCACCGGGAAGCGCGCGGTGGCCAGCGCGATGTGGCCCTTCAGCACGCGGGTGAAGCGGTCACGCTCCTCCGCGCCGGCAGACCCCACAGCGACGGTGCGGGTGACGTCGGTGGTGCCGTCCAGATACTGGCCGCCCGAATCGATGAGGAACAGCTCGCCTACCTTCAGGGGGCGGTTGGTCTCGGGGCTGGAGCGGTAGTGGACGATCGCGCCGTTCGGGCCTGCGCCGGTGATGGCGGGGAAGCTCACATCGCGGAACAGGTTGGCCTGCTGGCGCATGGAGAGCAGCTTGGCGTCGGCATCCAGTTCGGTGACGGTGCCCTTGGGAGCCTCGATGTTCAGCCAGTGCAGGAAGCGGGTCAGGGCCGCGCCGTCACGCACGTGCGCAGAGCGGGTGCCGCTGATCTCGACCGGGTTCTTGCGCGCCTTGGGCAGGATGCAGGGATCGCGGCCCTCCACGATGACTGCGCCGGCCTTTTCGAGCTGCTCGAACACGGCGAACACGGTGGTCTCCGGGTCCACCAGCACGCGGGCCCTGGCTGCGCCCAGTTCGGCAAGACGGGTCGCAAAGGCGTCGCGCGGGTGTATGGAGACGCTGTCACCCAGCGCGGCGCGCACGGCGGGCGTGACCTTCTCGATTTCCGTGAACAGCTCCGCGCGGCCGTCCGTGAAGCTGAGGGCGAAGGCGCGGGCGACCGGCGTGCAGGCAACGTCCGTGCCGCGAATGTTCAGGAACCATGCCACGGAATCGAGCGCGGCGATGACGGCGGCGTCAGCCCCTGCACGGGAGACGGCGGCGGCGGTGGTGGCCAGCTTGTCCTGCAGGCCGACACCGGCATATTCGGCCTCGTGCGGCTGGATCGGGTCCAGCGGCGGCCGGGGCTGATCGGCCCAGATGGTGTCGATGGGGTTGGTCTCGACCGCCACCAGCTCCGCACCGCGCGCCGCCAGCGTGCGGCGGGTCATCTCCACCCAGCCGCGGGTGTGGTACCACGGATCGAAGCCGATCTTCTGCCCAGCCTGGGCCCGTTCGCCCAGCCAGTGGGTGGGAGAGGTCTCCGGAACGCTCTGGTATTCGTAGAGGCTGCCGTCCACCTGATCGCGCACCTGCAGGGTGTAGCGGCCGTCAGTGAACATGGCGGCGCTGTCCGCCATCACCACGGCACCGCCCGCCGAGCCGCTGAAGCCGGTCAGCCAGTGCAGGCGCTTGGCATACTCGCCAACATATTCGCTCATGTGTTCGTCAGTCAGGGGGACGACAAAGCCATCCAGCCCCCGCCGCGCCAGTTCGGTGCGCAGTGCGGTTAATCGTTCTGCTGCAATAGGCATGATGGAAATCCTTCATGATCGTAAATTTTACATAGGACGGCAGCCTACCTTCCGACAAGGGACAGCACCGTGTAGCATCGGGACAGAACCGTTACGTTGTGGGGGGAAACACATGATTCGGTGGCTAAGCCTGGGGGCTCTGCTTGCGCTCGGAGCCGGTTGCGCCCAGATGACACAATCGCCGCAAGAGAGGACCGGACGCATGACGACTGCACCGCAGACCGCCCAGACGCAGGCCCAGCCGCCCGTCGCGCCGCAGAAGCCGCACAGTTACACGCGCCACGGCTACACCATTCAGGACCCGTACGCGTGGCTGAAGGACCCCAAATATCCGGAAGTGACCGACACCGAGGTGCTGGACTACCTGAAGGCGGAGAACGCCTACTTCGAGGCACAGATGGACCCGCACAAGCCGCTCATCGAGACGGTGTACGAGGAACTGAAGGCCCGCCTGAAGGAGGACGACTACAGCGTTCCGGCAAAGGAAGGCGCGTGGGAATACTGGTGGCAGTATCGGCCCGGCGCGCAGTACCGCGACTGGTATCGCAAATCAGCGAGCGGTGGTGAGAACGAGTTGCTGCTGAGCGAGCCGGAGCTGGCCGAAGGGCTGGAGTACTTCCGCCTGGGCGCGATCGAGGCCAGCCCTGACGGCAAGCTGCTCGCCTACTCTGCCGACACCAACGGCTCGGAGCGCTTCACGCTGAAGGTGAAGGATCTCGGCACCAAGGCGGATCTCGGCTTCGAGATTCCCGGCACCATCGGCGAGATCGTCTGGAGCACGGACTCCAAGGGCTTCTTCTACACGCTGGTGAACGAGAACTGGCGGCCTTACGTCGTGAAGTATCACCGCCTCGGCAGCGATGTGGCACAGGATCCGGTGATCTTCGAGGAAGCCGACGGCGGCTTCTTCCTCGGCATCGACGAGAGCCAGAGCAAGCGCTTCCTGCTGATCACGACGGCGGACCACGTGACCTCGGAAGTGCATCTGGTTCCGCTTGCGGACCCGACCGCCAGGCCACTGATGGTCTCGCCGCGCAAGACCGGCCGGGAGTATCATGTGGATGAGCGGGAAGGCACGCTCTACATCCGCACCAATGACACCCACACAAACTTCCGTGTCGTCACCGCCAGCCTGGACAAGCCGGGCGAGTGGAAGGAGCTGATCCCCGGCTCCGACGAGCACTACATCCGCGATCTGACCTCGTTCAAGAATGCGCTGGTGATCGAGGAGCGGCTGAACGGCCTCGATCAGATTCGCGTGCGCGACTACGTGGGCAACGAGCACTACGTCGCGTTCCCGGAAGCGGCCTACACGGTCAGCGTGGACGAGAACCGGGAATATGAACTGCCCTCGCTGCGGCTGGCCTATGAGTCCATGGTCACGCCGGACACCATCTACGACTACGACCTGACGAAGCGCCAGCTGGTCACCCGCAAGGTGCAGGAGATCCCGAGCGGCTATGACGCCAGCCAGTACGAGACCGTGCGCTTCATGGCGCAGGGGCGTGACGGCGTGCAGATCCCGGTTTCGGTTGTCTACAAGAAGGGCTTCAAGCGCGACGGCAGCCAGCCGGTGCATCTCTATGCCTATGGTGCCTATGGCCACGCCATTCCGCCGGGCTTCTCCACCGCGCGCCTGTCCCTGCTCAACCGGGGCTTCGCCTACGCCATCGCCCACATTCGCGGCGGTGACGACATGGGCTACCAATGGTATCTCGACGGCAAGCTGAAGAAGCGCCAGAACACGTTCAACGACTTCGTGGACGCCGCTAAGGGGCTGATCAAGGAGGGCTTCGCGTCCGAGGGGAACATCTCCATCTCCGGCGGTTCGGCAGGCGGCGAGCTGATGGGCGTCGTCTCCAATATGAACCCGGAGCTGTGGCGGGCCGTGGTGGCTCACGTGCCGTTCGTGGACGTGCTCAACACCATGCAGGACGAGAGCCTGCCGCTGACGCCGATGGAATGGCCGGAGTGGGGCAACCCCATTCTCGACAAGACCGCGTTCGAGACCATTCGCGCCTACAGCCCCTACGACAACGTGGAGGCCAAGGCCTATCCGCCGCTGCTCATCACCGGCGGTCTCAATGATCCGCGCGTGACCTACTGGGAGCCAGCCAAGTGGGCGGCACGCCTGCGCGCCACCAAGACCGACGACAACCTGCTGCTGCTCAAGACCAACATGGGCGCAGGCCACGGGGGCAAGTCCGGCCGCTTCGCCAGCCTTTACGAGGTGGCGGAGGAATACGTCTTCATCCTGAAGGCGTTTGGTATGGCAGGGACAAAGTAACTGCCGACGTAAAGCGCCATCCCGACACCTCCTGCGGGGTGGCGCTTGTCTGCCAGACGGGGGTAAACATGGCCCAGACCTACGAAGTGCCGCTTGCCGTGCAGCCGGACGACATCGACGAGCAGGGGCATGTCAACAATGTGGTTTACCTGCGCTGGGTGCAGGATGCTGCCGCCGCGCACTGGACAGCCCGGGCAACGCCTGAGGAACTGGTGCGGTGGATGTGGGTCGTGAAGCGCCACGAGATCGACTACATCTCGCCCGCACTGCCAGGGGACGTGCTGGTGGCGCGCACGTGGCTGGGGGAGACTCGCGGCGCGCGCTTCGATCGCTATGTTGAAATTCTGCGCGGCACGGACAACCAGCTGCTCGCCAAGGCAAAGACGACATGGGTTATTCTGGATGCCGAGGCCCAGCGTGT
The DNA here is from genome assembly GCF_036515995.1 of Pedomonas sp. Lineage (NCBI taxonomy): Bacteria > Pseudomonadati > Pseudomonadota > Alphaproteobacteria > Sphingomonadales > Pedomonadaceae > Pedomonas > Pedomonas sp. The sequence goes on from NZ_DATBUP010000208.1 coordinate 30,876, forward strand.
CGTTCGCGTGCCGCCGGATTTCGTCGCCCGCTTTCGGGATGATGAGTAGCCGGCCTGATCTGCCGAGCTCTCAGCAGACGTCGCAGGCTTCTTCCCACGGCGGGTTCTCGCCCCACAGGCCTTTGAGGAAGTCCACCAGACGCCGCACCTTGGCGGAGACGTGCCGGTTGGGCGGATAGACGGCATAGATGCCGAAGGGCGGGGCGGCGTATTCCTTGAGGATGGGCACGAGGCGGCCCTGACGGATGTCCTCCGCCGCAAGGAAGCTGGGCCCGGCGATGATGCCGTCTCCCTTCACGGCGGCGGCGCGCAGCACCTCGCCGTTGTTGGCGATGATGCGGCCTGACACGGCGACCTGAATCGGGTCGCCCGTCTCGGGATCGCGGAAGCTCCATTCCTGCGCCGGGCCGAGGTTGGAGTAACGCAGGCAGTGGTGTTTCAGCAGCTCGCGCGGGTGCTGGGGCTCGCCGAACTGCTCCAGATACTTCGGTGACGCGCAGGTGACGGTGCGCGCCGACGACAGCTTCACGCCGATCAGGTTCGAGTCCTTGAGGCGGCGCGAGATGCGGATGGCAAGGTCGAACCCTTCCTCCACGATGTCGACCACGCGGTCGTTCAGAGTCAGCTCCAGCGAGAGTTCGGGATACTGCTCCATGAAGTCTGACAGCGGCCAGCCGAGGTTCAGCACGGAGAAGGTCATGGGCGCGGAGACCCGCAGCAGCCCACGCGGGCAGCGCGAGCCGGACGTGACGATCTGCTCCGTCTCGCTCACCTGATCGAGAATGGCGACGCAGCGATCGTAATAGGCCTGCCCCACTTCGGTCAGGGACATCTGCCGGGTGGTGCGGTTGAGCAGCTGGGCGCGCAAGCGGTCTTCCAGTTCCGCCACGGCCTTCGAGACCACGGATTTCGAGACGCCAAGCTGGCGGGCGGCGGCGGAAAAGCTTTTCGCCGACACGACCCGCACGAACATCTCCATTGCCGTCAGCCGATCCATGCTCCCCCCGCTCCTGCAAAATCTGCCGTGTCGCACGCGCGACGCCGGGCAGTTTTGGCCGACCGGCGCGCAATGCGCAACGGCAATGCATTGAAAACCATGCGCGTAGCATCTGGCACGGCTCTTGCGTTGGCTTTCCCGAGAATTGAGCTGTCAGGCAACGGGAAGGATTGGGCGCATGACCGAGCAAAGCTATACCTTCGAGCACGAATCCGCCGCGGCCTTCGCCCAGAACCCGCTGGTGCGCAGCGTGGCCCGCAACCTGCGACAGAACCTGGGGGCTAAGGCTGTACCGATGGCGCACCAGGCCATTGAGCGCATGCGCACCCTCAGCGACGAGGTTGGTCTGAAGCTGTGGCTCGCCATTCATGCCCGCATGGTGGAAGAAGAGAATAACGCCCTTCCCGCCGGCGTTGCGGTTCACTGAGTCTTTCCTGATCTGATCTGGCCCCAGATGCTCCGCCCTGTGCTACACAGCCTCCCGAGACAGGACAGTGAGGCGGAGCATGCAGACAGGCTTGGACACGGCGTGGCTTGAGGCGCAGAGCGCCTTCAAGGCGGTTGTGGGCGAAGGTGGCTGGATCAGCGACCCGGCTGAAACCGACCCCTACGAGCGTGACTGGCGTGGCCTGTTCAAGGGGGTGACGCCGCTGGTGCTACGCCCGCGTGACGTGGCGCAGGTCTCCAAAATCGTGAAGATCGCCAACCGTTACCGCGTGCCCATCGTGCCGCAGGGCGGCAACACCGGACTGGTGCGCGGCGGTGTGCCTGACGCCTCGGGGCGGATGGTGGTGGTCAGCCTTCAACGCCTCAATCGCATTCGCTCGATCGACGCGGATGATTTCTCCCTCGTTGCCGAGGCCGGAGCCATTCTGGCGGATGTGCAGGCGGCGGCCGAAAGCGTGGACCGCCTGTTCCCGCTCTCGCTCGGCTCGGAAGGCTCGGCGCGTATCGGCGGACTGGTGTCCACCAACGCCGGGGGCATCCATGTGCTGCGCTATGGCACAATGCGCTCGCTGGTGCTGGGGATTGAGGCGGTGCTGCCGACCGGCGAGGTGTTCCATGGCCTTAGCCCTTTGCGCAAGGACAACACCGGCTACGACCTCAAGCAGCTGTTCATCGGCGCGGAGGGGACGCTCGGCATCGTGACCGCGGCCACGCTCAAGCTGTTCCCACGCTTGCATGATATGACGACGGCGTGGATGACGCTGCGCTCTGCCCGGGATGCCGTGAAACTGCTGGCGCTGCTGCGCCGAGCCACGGGCGATCAGGTTAACGCCTTCGAGCTGATCCCGCGCGACGGGCTGGAACTGGTGCTGAAGCATTTCCCCGACGTGCGCGATCCTGTGCCCGGCAACGCTCCTTGGGTGGTGTTGACCGAGGTGGCCTCGGCACGGGCGGACGGAACCTTGCGGGCCGACGTTGAAGCCGCGCTTGCCGAGGCACTGGAGGCCGGGCTGATCGCGGACGCGGTGCTGGCGGAAACGCAAGCGCAGGCGCGGGCGCTGTGGCGCATCCGCGAGATTCTTCCCGAAGCGGAGAAGCTGGACGGCGTGGCGGTAAAGCACGACGTCGCCGTGCCGGTGGCCCAGATGCCCGCTTTCATCGAGGAGGCCGCGCCGGTGGTCGAATCGATGATTCCGGGCAGCCGGGTGCTGGCCTTCGGACATCTGGGAGACGGAAACATCCACTTCAATCTGCGCCAGCCACCAGAAATGGACCGGGAGGCGTTTCTGGCTCAGTGGCATGCGGTCAGCGCCCGGGTGCATGACATAGTGCTGCAATACGGCGGCTCTATTTCCGCCGAGCATGGTATCGGCAGTCTCAAGCGCGATGAGCTGGCCCGCACGGCAGACCCTGCAAAGATGATGGCGCTTCGGGCGATCAAGGCCGCGCTTGATCCGAACGGCATCCTGAATCCGGGACGAGTGATCTGAACCGGGATCATTGCTAATGTGACTACGAGTATATTGCGTCGATCATAGGATCGCGCTTAACCTGCCGACGTGTCCGGCCCGAAGGAAGGGCCGGTTTTTTGTTCAGGGGAACACATGACCACCAATACTTCCACCCCCGCCGGGCTCCCGCTGTTCTACAAGTCCGTGGTGCCGCTCTCGCCGTCGCAGCACTCCAAGCTGGTGCTTGGCGACCGCAAGGACTTCAAGTTCTCGGCCACGGCCCACGCGATTCCGCTGACCGTTGACGAGTTCGTCATGGCCCAGCGACACTTCCCGATCATCTTCGGCCCGGGCGACGTCTCCGTACCGCTGGCGCTAGTTGGTCTGCGCGACGGCGAGAACCTCTTCGTGGACGAGAACGGCCAGTGGCAGCAGGACGTATATGTGCCGGGCTACGTGCGCCGCTATCCGTTCATCCTCGCCCGCCTGTCGCCGGAGTCGAAGGACCTGAGCCTGTGCTTTGACGAGCAATGCGATCTGTTCAGCGAAGGCGAGCAGAGCAACCTGTTCGAGGGCACGGAGCCGTCCGAGACTACCAAGGGCGTGCTGCAGTTCTGCGAGCAGTTCGAAATGGCTGTGCAGCGCACCCGCGCCTTTGCCGAGGAGCTGAAGGAGCTGGACCTGCTGATGGAAGGCGAAGCCCAGATCAAGCCGCAGGACGGCCCTGCCAGCCAGTTCCGCGGCTTCCGCATGATCAACGAGCAGAAGCTGCAGGAACTGCGCGGCGACCAGCACCGCAAGCTGGTGAAGTCGGGCGCGCTGGGCCTGATCTATGCCCACCTGTTCTCCCTGAGCCACATGCAGAGCCTGTTCGGCCGCCAGCTGCAGAAGGACGCCGCCAACGGCGTCTCTGCACCGATCGGCGAAGTTGCGAACGCCTAAGGCTGCGCAAGCCGTGGAATACGGAGAAGGCCGGACCTGCGGGTTCGGCCTTTTTCTTCGGGGGGCGATATTTTCTTTCATCAGATAGGATGCCGGGAGGCATCCAGCGCATCCGGTCACCTCCCGGCACTCCTGCTGGCGGACTATTCTCTGCGGCGCTTCTCAAGCGACAATCCGAGCCGGATAGCCGCTATCAGCAGCGCCAGCAGTTCTGATGATATCAAACCTGATTACCCCCTTTCCTGCCCGTCGATTTCTGCGCTTCGTTTTGATTTTCATGCAAAAGCGCGGATCATGGCGGTTGACGACAGATGCGCTGCCGGGCCTTCCAACCAGCCAAGCGGACTTCGCCATGAGAACAAGCGAAGCGCAGCTGTACAAGT
>NZ_DATBUP010000209.1:0-8808 GCF_036515995.1 Pedomonas sp.
CCCGCCACGTAATGGGCGCGAGGCGTCGCGCCGGCGTAGATCCCGTCGATCGTCTCGCGCCACCATTCGAGCCGTATGCGCCCGAGCGTCTTCTCGGTCACCGCCTCGCGCGTCTTCGCCACTTCGTAGTTGAAGGCGTAGAGGGCGAAGAGCGCCTCGCGCCGATCGGCCGGCGCGAAGAGCGCAGTGAGATAGCGCTCGCGATCGTGGCGGCGCACCGTCTCGGCCGTGGGGGAAAGGGGGGCGTTGCTCACCTGCGCTTGCCGGCCTGCTGATCCCGCTGCCAATAATACCGGCTGCTCGGTTGCACATCCATGTGCCGGTTACCCAGCACCGCCTGGATGCACGCCTGGCTCCAGGCCGAAGCAGAGTTACGGTGTACGATTTCATACATGCGCCGCCACCGCGCCTGCCGCTCCGCCAACGGCATCGTAAGTGCAGCGTGCAAAGCCTCAGCGATTTCATCCGGATCGAATGGATTGATCAGCAGTGCATCCTGCAGTTCCGCTGCGGCGCCTGCAAAGCGTGAGAGCACCAGAACGCCGGGGTCCGCCGGGTTTTGCGCTGCCACGAATTCCTTGGCCACGAGGTTCATGCCGTCACGCAGCGGCGTAACCAGGCCTACACGCGCGACACGGTGGAAGCCCGCCAGCATGGAGCGCGGCATATCGCGGGTAATGTATCGCAGCGGCACCCAGTCAAAATCGGCATGCTGCCCGTTGATCTGGCCAACCAGCTGGTCGAGCTGCCGTTTCACGTCCCGATATTCCTTCACGTCGTCTCGCGAACGCGGCGCGACCTGAAGGAAACCGACGTGCTGACGGTGCTCCGGATACTTCTCCAGCAAGCGTCCGTAACCGGTGAAACGCTGCGGCAGACCCTTGCTGTAATCGAGCCTGTCCACACCAAGAATGAGCGCCTTTCCGCCCATGCTGTCCCGCAGTCGCTCCGCTTCTTCCTGATGCTCCGCCTCCGCTGCCATGGCGGAGAAAGCCTCCGTATCGATGCCAACCGGAATAGCATTGGAAATGCACGGCCGATGCGGGCCGAAAATCACGCCTTCCTTGCTGATGGAATAGCGCAAGATCTCCATCACGCAGGCGCGGAAGTGCCGCACGTCGGTTTCGGTCTGGAAGCCGACATGGTCATACTCGCACAGCGCTGACAGCAACGCCCGTCCCGGCGGGAGCACTGAGAACAGCGCAGGCGGAACGAACGGAATGTGCAGATAAAAACCGATCCGCCCGGTGAAATTCCGCTGCCGCAAGCAGGCAGCCAGCGGAATGAAGTGATAGTCATGCACCCAGACGATGTCGTCGGGACGCAGGAACGACATCAGCGCGTCTGCGAACTGATTGTTGACCGTCAGATATCCTTCGTAGTCGCTCCGATCAAATGACAGCAAGCCTGGCCGATAGTGCAGCAACGGCCAGAGGGTGCGGTTGGCGAAACCGACATAGAAACGGGTAAAATCCTTCTCCGCCAGATCCATGGCGATAATTTCGGCACCGTCCGCATTGCTGCGCGTAAGGCGGCCGGAGGTTTCCCCGCGCTTACCACTCCAACCGAACCAGATCGTCTCCGGTGTGAGTACATCCTTGAGAGCGGTTGCGAGGCCACCCGGCGCTTGCCCCTTTTTCCCTCCAACAGTCACCCGGTTTGAAACAATCACGAGTCGAGCCACGTTTAAGTCCTTCGGCAGAGTTGACAACGTTGGTACGCCCCGAAGGGCCGCTGCGTTCCCTCTCATGGTGGATATTGGGCCGCCTCCTTAGGCGCAGCCGTTACAAGGCTGCGGAGCCATTCCCGCACAACAACCGGTCCGCCACCGAAATCTCCCGGCACACGCAGACCTTTGCCGCCCATCAATAGACAGGCGCGAATACCGTCTTCGTCCGTAATATCGTCGCCAATGAAAATCGGAGTGCGGCCCTGAAACGGTGGGTGGCGCATCAATTGGCGTACGGCCGAGCCCTTGTCCAACCCGCGAGGCCGCAACTCGAGCGCCATCTTTGCCCCGGTGATCCGAAACGCAGGCCAGCGCTTGATCGCCTGCTCCAGAACAGCGCGCACGCGCCCTTCCTGCTCCGGCGCCAGGCGGAAATGCACGGTCAGGCAGCTCTGCTTTTCTTCCAGCAGGACGCCATCCAAGCCACCAATCGCCTGCCGCACGAAACCGGCCATTGCAGGGGGAATAGCATACTGCCGGGCTGGCCGCTCCGGATATTCCGGTGGCATCCGGAACACCGCTCCATGCTCCGCCACCAACGGCACAGGGCAGTCAGCCAGCAGCCGGGTCAGATCCGAGAGCGGGCGCCCGGAGACGACCGCCACTGCACCGTTGAGGCGCTGCCGCAATTGTTCCAGAAGCGAGACCAGATCTCCCGGTACGACAACTGCATCCGGGCGGGGAGCGATATCGATCAGTGTCCCGTCGAGATCAAGAAACAGGCAAACCCGATCAGCAGCAATATCCATCAGCTCCTGCGCCTCCATTCCAAGATCCTTGGCTGTACTCAGGCAGTTGGTGGATCAATAATGTGAACGACTACTAGATATAGGTCGCTTCTCTCATGTTCCAACCCATGTTCTAGTTATTCGCATTCTGAGGTTTGTTCCCTCGTGCTGCAAATTTTTTACAGAGACTGGCAGTTCGAGCCCAAGGTCTTCCGCATATGTATAAATTAACATTCGAATGCGGCATTTCTGCAAAATCAGGCGCAGGCTCATGCATTTCCACCGCTTGAATGTTGCGCCTCGAGCCGCAACCCGGCAGGAATGAAGAGTAAAGTTTTAGTGAAGAAAAGACGGGTAAGGCAGATGGGTAACACCGAGGGCAGACGCATCCTGATTTACTGCGCCATTGTGGCCGTTCTCATCGCGGGCATTGTGGCCTGGTGGCGCTGGGCGAACGAGCAGATCCCGGACGAGCCAAAGCTGCCGGGCGATTTCTTCGCACCTAAGGCCTATACCTACAAGGACCCCTCCCGGGAGGGCCGTCCGGTTGTCCCACTGCTTCAGGGTGCAAACTTCCTGACAGGCGCGCCCGCTGTTTTCCTTGGCGAACTGTCTCCGGCCGAAGGCGGGGCCGGCTACACCCTTCGCCCGACCAACGTCATCAAGCAGGACGAAGGCGTTCCCATTCCGCCGTCCATGTCTCTCGCCACTCTCCCGCAAGGCCTTGGCGAGGTGTCTGGCGATCTGCCTGTCCTCGTTCGGCTAATCGACGGCAGACCTGAGGTTATCCGCCTCAACGGCTCGCTTGCCGAAACGGCCTATTTCATCAAGCGCCAGTATGCAGTTGACCCGCTGAAGGACGTGCAGCTGGAGAACATCCTGCTGGAGCACCGGTGGGACCGCAACGGCGGCCGTGACGTGATTGTGGGCCTGTTCGCCGAGAAGACCGGCGTTCGCACAGGCAGCCACGTCGAGATCGTCGTGACGGAAGACTCCATGCTCGACAACGAGATAACCAGCATTCCGGTGCTGCTGACCCGCTTCGGCGAGATGAAGGAACAGCGCAACCTCACCTGCCCATCCTACGGTGCGTGGCGCATTCTCAAACTGGTGGAGAATGCCACCGGCTTCCCGCAGGGCGACGCCCTGAAGCGCGTCGAGAACCAGGTGATCGACCAGCGTTACCAGTGGCTCAAGGCCGCTCTGATGTCCTGTGTCTCGCTGCCGAATGATATCCCGACTGCCCTTGGCGTTTACCGCAACCAGCGTGCGCAGCGCCTGAAGAACGAAACCGTCTCGCCAGCCGAAGTGCTGAAGGATCGGGAAGATCGGCAGGCTACTGCTCCGGCCATGGAGTAGTCGCTGAGATCAGGGGGCACAGTCATGGCATACTGGCTGATCAAGACCGAACCCGGTTCGTGGAGCTGGGAACAGCAGTCTGAGGTGGGCTCCACGGCGTGGGAGGGCGTCGCCAATGCGCAGGCGCTTAACAACATGCGCGCCATGGCCGTAGGCGACCACGCCTTCTTCTACCATACCGGCAAGGAGAAGCAGATCATCGGCATCGTCGAGATCATCCGCGCCTTCTACCCAGACCCGAACAACCCGGCATCGGGGCTGGTCGATGTAAAAGCGATCCGCCCCCTGCCCCGCCCGGTCACGCTAGCGGCCATCAAGGCTGACCCGGCGCTGGCAGACCTCGCCCTGGTCAAGCAGCCGCGCCTATCCGTACTGCCGGTTGATGATGCTGCCTGGACCCATATCTGCGGATTGGGCCGGCTGAAATAACATTCAGCAGAAACTCAGCCCCGATAAATACCTTTACCAACAAAACAAAGAAAAAGGCCGTGCCGGGAAGCCCCGACACGGCCTTATCTTTAACAAGCAGAGAACTGCTGCTTAGCCGTTCAGTGCCTTCTTCAACAGATCATTGACGACAGCCGGGTTGGCCTTGCCGCCCATGGCCTTCATGGTCTGACCCACGAAGAAGCCGAACAGCTTGTCCTTGCCGCCCCGGTAGGCTTCCACCGAGTCTGCATTGTCAGCCAGCACCTTGGCGATGACCGCCTCGATCGCACCGGTATCGGAAACCTGCTTCAGGCCCCGTTCCTCAACGATGGCAGCCGCGCCCTTGCCGGTCTCGAGCATGATCTCGAATACGTCCTTGGCGAGGCGGCCCGAGAGGGTGCCGTCCGCGATCAGGCTGATCAGCTCCGCGCCCTGCGCCGGGCTGATCGGGCTTTCCTCGATGCTCTTGCCCAGCTTATTCAGTGCGCCGAACAGGTCAGACGTCACCCAGTTGGAAGCCGGGCGCGCAACCTCTGCCAGCGGCTTGTTCTGCGCCTTGGCAGCTTCCGCCAGCAGAGCCTCGAAGTAGTCCGCGATTTCCTTCTCGGTGGTCAGAACGCTCGCGTTGTACTCCGACAAGCCCAACTCGTTAGCGAAGCGGGCCTTCTTGGCATCCGGCAGTTCCGGCAGCGACGCGCGGCATTCCTCGATGAACGCGTCATCGAACTCCAGCGGCAGCAGGTCGGGATCCGGGAAGTAGCGGTAATCATGCGCTTCTTCCTTAGACCGCAGCGAGCGGGTCTCGAACTTCACGTTGTCGAACAGGCGGGTTTCCTGAGTGATGGTGCCGCCGTCCTCAATGATGTCCACCTGACGGCGGGCTTCATACTCGATGGCCGCCATGACGAAGCGCACCGAGTTGACGTTCTTGATCTCGCAGCGGGTGCCGAGGCCCTCGCCCGGGCGGCGCACCGACACGTTCACGTCGGCGCGCATGGAGCCTTCCTCCATGTTGCCGTCGCAGGTGCCGATGTAACGCAGGATGGTGCGCAGCTTCTTTAGGTACGCACCGGCTTCTTCCGGAGACCGCAGGTCCGGCTTGCCGACGATCTCCATCAGCGCCACGCCCGAGCGGTTGAGGTCCACGTAGGAACGGGTCGGGTTCTGGTCGTGGATCGACTTGCCCGCGTCCTGCTCCAGGTGGATGCGCTCGATGCCCACTTCCTTGGTGCGGTCGCCTTCCAGATCGAGGGTGATCGTGCCCTCGCCCACCACCGGATACTGGAACTGGCTGATCTGGTAGCCCTGCGGAAGATCCGCATAGAAATAGTTCTTGCGGTCGAAGCGCGACCACTTGTTGATCTGCGCGCCCAGCGCCAGACCGGTCTTTACGGCCTGACGGACGCACTCGCCATTGATGACCGGCAGCATGCCCGGCATGGCCGCGTCAACGAGGCTGACCTGCGCGTTCGGCTCTGCGCCGAAGGCGGTGGCTGCACCGGAGAACAGCTTGGAATTGGAGATGACCTGCGCATGGACTTCCATGCCGATCACCACCTCCCAGTCACCGGTCGCGCCGCGAATGCGATAGGGTTTGGTCTCGCTCATTTCACCCACCACTTTTCCGGTTTGGCCGAGAACTGGGCGGCCTGTTCGATTACATGGCCAACCTTCAGCACGGTCTCTTCATCGAGCTTGCGGCCGATGAGGTGCAGGCCGAGCGGCAGGCCGTCCGCATCCACGCCTGCCGGGACCGACAGGGCCGGCAGCCCCGCCAGAGAGGCCGGAACGGTGAACACGTCATTGAGGTACATCGCCAGCGGATCGTCCGACTTGGAGCCGAACGCGAACGCGGCGCTCGGCGCGGTCGGCGTCAGGATCACGTCGCACTGCTGATAGGCTTTCTCGAAGTCCTGCGCGATGAGGGTGCGCAGGCGCTGGGCCTTCACGTAGTAGGCGTCGTAATAGCCGGCCGACAGCACGTAGGTGCCGATCATGATGCGGCGCTTCACCTCGTGACCGAAACCGGCGGCACGGGTCGCCTCGTACATGTCGATCAGCGAGGCGTTTTCCGGAGCCACGCGCTGGCCGTAACGCACACCGTCATAGCGGGCGAGGTTGGAAGACGCCTCGGCCGGAGCCACGATGTAATAGGTCGGCAGCGCATACTTGGTGTGCGGGAGAGAGATCTCGACGATCTCGGCCCCTGCGGCCTTCAGCCAGTCCATGCCCTGCTGCCACAGCTTCTCGATCTCGGCAGGCATGCCATCGACGCGGTATTCCTTCGGGATACCGATCTTCAGGCCGCGCACGTCACCGGTCAGGGCCTTCTCGAAATCAGGCACCGGCAGGTCGAGAGAGGTCGAGTCCTTCGGATCGAAGCCGCACATGGACTTCAAGAGAATGGCACAGTCTTCAATCGTACGGGCCATCGGCCCCGCCTGATCGAGCGAGGATGCGAACGCCACCACGCCCCAGCGCGAGCAGCGGCCGTAGGTCGGCTTGATGCCCGAAATGCCAGTGAAAGCAGCGGGCTGGCGGATGGAGCCGCCAGTGTCCGTACCGGTGGCGGCGGCAACGATACGGGCCGCAACCGCAGACGACGAACCACCGGACGAGCCGCCCGGCACCAGATGCTCGCCGTTCGGGCCACGATACGGGTTCAGCACGTTGCCGAATGCCGAGGTCTCGTTGGACGAACCCATGGCGAACTGGTCGAGGTTCAGCTTGCCCAGCGTCACCGCGCCATCGCGCAGCAGGTTGCCGGAGACGGTCGATTCATAGGTCGGCACGAAGCCTTCCAGAATCTTGGAAGCAGCCGTGGTCTGTACACCTTTGGTGGCGAACAGGTCCTTGATGCCCAGCGGAATGCCCGCCAGCGGACCGGCATTGCCAGCGGCAATCGCGGCATCGGCGGCCTTCGCCTGCTCCAGCGCCAGCTCCGGGGTCTCGACGATGAAAGCGTTCAACTCGCGTGCGGCTTCCACGGCGCTGATATGCGCCTGCGTCAGCTCGACGGCGGAAAAGCTCTTCGCCTTCAGGCCGTCACGCATCTGCGCGACGGTCAGATCGGTCAGTTCGGTAGCCATTATTCGATCACCTTCGGAACGGCGTAGAAGCCGAACTGCGCCTCGGGCGCGTTCTTCAGCACATCTTCCTGAATGTTGCCGTCGCTCACCACGTCCTCGCGCCAGCGCATCTTCTGCGCAACGACCGAGGTCATGGGCTCGACGCCATCGGTATTCACTTCGCTGAGTTGCTCAACCCAGTTAAGGATACCGTTCAGTTCCTTCATCATCGGCTCGACATCGGCATCATCCAGCTTGATACGGGCCAGATGCGCGATGCGGCGTACTGTTTTTTCATCAACAGCCATGGCTTGGCTCCCTTCGTGCCGGGGGCGGATAGCACGCCCGCTCGTCAGCCATCAAGGCTGGCGGACGTTTCGATTGCTTTCCTAGCAGATCGAACCCCAAGGTTAGAAGCGCTTACAGACGAAGGCGGCAATCTGCGCATTCCCCGAGCCCCTTGTTTCGAGTAGCTGATATTGCCAATCTCGCACCAATTGCTTGTACAGAACTTCACCGACAGGTAGCCGCCTCCATGACCACATCCGCAGCCGCGCCAAAGCGCAGGATCTCCCCTGCCGTCAAGTTTCTCTGGGTCATTGCCGGGCTCATCATGCTGTTCATCATTGGACTGGTGGCCTACCAGGCCTTTCTGCCGCAGTTGCTCCGCTTCACTTATGAACCGAAGATCAGCTTCGCGGAAAGCCCGAAAGGCGACGCTCCGGACTACAATAACATCGCCAGCTGGGCCGCTCATCCCGCTAAGCCCGGCACTTCGATGGACGTGCCGGAGGGCTTCACTGCTACTGATACCCCGGCAGTGAACGTCTTCTACGTGACGCCGACAACCTACATGAACAAGGCGCAGTGGAATGCGCCTCTGGCGGACTCCACCACCAATGCCCTGACGGACCGGATGATCCGCCATCAGGCAACCGCCTTCAATGGCGTGGGCCGCATCTGGGCGCCGATCTACCGTCAGGCGACGCTGGGCGCTTTCTTCACCGAAAAGCAGGACAAGGTTCAGGCATTCGTTCTTGCCTACCAGGACGTTGCAAGCGCGTTCGACACCTTTCTTGAAGCCACTGGCGACAAGCCCTTTATCATTGCCGGGCACAGTCAGGGCAGCCTCCATGCACTGGCGGTGCTGCAGCACAAGCTGGCCAATCATCCGGCCCGGCAGCGGCTGGTAGCGGCCTATCTTGTGGGCTGGCCCGTCTCCATCAAGGCCGATCTGGAGCCTTTCGGTTATGCGCCGTGCGACACGCCGCAGGCCACCGGCTGCGTCGTGTCGTGGCAGAGCTTTGGTGAACCGGCCGACCCGTCCGGCGTCATTGCCGCCTATGGCGCAGCACCGGGGCCGACCGGCGTGCTGCGCGCAGGCACGCCCATGGTGTGCACCAATCCGCTCGACTGGCAGACCGGCACGAGCCGTGTCGAGGCAGATGCCAACCTCGGTGCCCTGCCCTTCGTCGAAGTGGGCCAGCCGCTGGCC
>NZ_DATBUP010000210.1:0-6281 GCF_036515995.1 Pedomonas sp.
ACTCCCGACATGCTATGGTCCCCTGCCGGGTTTCCCCGGTTGCAGCTGTTACCAGCCAAGGTAAGTCGGGTGGGCATTGGAACTCCAGCAATCCAAGTAATCTATTGATTACACTCAGTGAAACACGCCGACACGGCGCACCAAAAACAGAAACACATCCCGGTCGCTGGCATAGAGCGTCGTCGTGTCTTTGGTCACATCGACATAAGGGTTATGGGTCATGGTCGACCAGTCGAGCACGCCCGGCACCTTCCACCGGGTGTCCCCTGCCCCGTTGCCCGCAATCCTCATGACCGCCTCGACCAGTTCATGATCCCAGATGCGGCCGTACTCGGGGCCCGTCACGGCCCTGAGTTCCAGGCGGTCGTCTTCCGTTGCCAAGAGCTTGATCGCTTCGCTTCGTCTGCTCAGCAGCCCATGCTGGAGATTGATGCCCGCCAGAACGCTCGGCAACGAGCGCAGGTATGAGGCCGGTGCGCCGACCAGGCTGCACAGCTGCCCGAACGACCAATGGGTCGGGGCGATCGGCTTGTCCTGATGGGGAGCAACGAGCCAGAGATCCGATCCGTCCTCTCGTCGTGCCTCAACCCGGAGCTTTTCAGTCGGAACGATATGGGTCGATGCCCGCTCTGCCCGGCGTTTGACCGCATCATAAAGCTCAGGAAGGCTGAGGTAGCGCTCGTCATCCGGGCGACTGAACCACTCGCTCGAGACGCGGCCGATGCAGCTGCCGCGGGAGATATCGACACGATACGCGCCACTGACTGGCGGGGAAGAGAGAAGACTTGTTTGCATGGCTCGCCCTTTCGAGGTTAGAAAAGGAAAGAGGCATCCCTTTCCTGATACCCCTTTCACCTTCCCCCCTCCCTCCTTCTTCTTCTGGTCTAAGGACGGACGAGAACCTTGAATGTCCGGAAGAAATAGCAACGGCTCAGCTCAAATCAGTGCCGACTACCCAAGGCTGGCAGGGCGATTGGCAGACTGCAAATGTTGGATCCCGTCATGGGTCGCGAGGGCCGGCTCTGGGCGGGACCGCTTCAAAAAATATTTGTCCGGATCAATGGATCATACTGGTACGTCGAAAACAGAGCCATCCTAGAGCACATCGATCTGGCAATGTCGGCTCCTGCCGACATTGGTTGAACGCGGAACTTTACTTACGCTGGCTTCGACCAGAGATCATCGGCTCAAGCGGGTCTGCAGCAAGACGCTCGCCGCATGCCATTCCCTGAAACAGATGGCCGGGCACATAAGCCCGGCCTATCTGGACATTTGGATCAATGTTGCGCTACCGCGAGGTGGTGATATTGATCAGAGGATCTACAATGGCTGCACCGCTTTACCTGATTACCGGAGCCATGGCTTCCGGCAAATCCACTGTTGCCAAGGCGCTGGTGCAGCGCTTTGAAAAGTCAGCCCATGTCAGCGGAGATGCGTTTCTGCGCATGATTGCCAAAGGTGGCGCTGTCATGGGCCCTGTACTCAGCGAGGAGGCGTTAAGGCAACTCCATCTGCGCCAGGATATTGCCATGGATGCGGTGCGCCGTTTTGTCGGAGCGGGTTTTACCACAGTCTACCAGGACATCCTGATCGGCGCGGATTTCATCCGTGTCACACGGGCACTGGCTGATCTTGCACCGCGGGTCGTGGTCCTTAATCCCAGTGTCGAGATCCTTGCCAAGCGCGATGCCGAACGACACAAGACGGGTTACGGGGAGCACTTCCCTCCCAATGTCCTTGCCGACGCGCTGCAGGCCGAAACACCGCGCGAGGGGCTGTGGCTGGACACATCAGCCATGACCGTCGACCAAGTAGTCGAGGAGATCCTCAAGGCCTGGTAATGCTGTGCATGCGCTCTGTGACCACGCAAAGGCGGTGCGTGTTGCGCAAGTCCGGTTTGCGTGTTCAATCGGAAATTGAAACGCCTCATGCCACGCTGGGCCGCAGGACGGCCGCCGCAGTTCAGGACGGTCGCGCTTGTGCCCGCCGACGCCGTTCAGCAAGCGCAAAGCTGTTCCCTGACGCGGCCAGCCGTTGGTTATGCTAACCTTTCCTGACTTTTGGGTATGGTGTTGGGTGGTTCAGCGCGGCGATCACAGACCTCAAGCGTCAGCCTGACAGGATCTCGTTGAATTCCAGAACATTCAGATCAGGGTCGCGTATGAAGCAGACATTACGCCGTCCGTGCCCCATCAAGAGCGGGCCCTCGCTGATCCTGATGCCCTGCCGGTCCAGCCAGGCGACCAGCTCGTCCATGCTGTCGATGACGAAGGCCGCGTGGGTGTAGCCGGGCCGCTTTATAGGTGCATCGAGAAGAATATTCCCTTCGTCTGCTGCCTCACCATTATAGATCAGGTGTATCCTCAGGCCCGTCGGATGGACGAGCCCGCATGCCCGCGCTGCGGGCGAGAATTCCTCGGGATCGCGCACGAAGCCGAGCTTGCCATAGAAGGCCTCGGCAACGGCAAGATCGGTGACGCGAATGCCGACATGGTCGAGCTTTAGCGTGTCAAATGGCATGGGTCTGTGTCCTCTATGATAGACGGGCGATCAGGCCTCGAGGCCTGCACGCGTCCGGGCAAAGGGGATGAAGCCGGGCAGCTGTTCGATCTGGCGAAGCCAGGCCAGAACCCCGGGGTAGCCGGTGAGCGCCACATTCCCCTCAGGCGCGCGTTCGATGTAGCTGTAGAGCGCAACATCGGCGATGCTCGGCTGCTCCGTCCCGGCGATCCAGCGGCGGGTTGCCAGCACCTGCTCGATCACGCCGAGGGTTGCGTGCGCCCGTCCGATCACCTCGTCGGGACTGAAGCGCGCACCGAACACGGTGATCAGCCGCGCGGCACAGGCGCCATAGGCGATTTTGCCGGCTGCGACCGACAGCCAGCGTTGCACTTCGGCCTCTTGGGCAGGGTCGGCCGGCAGCCAGTGCGAGGGGCCGATCTTTCTTGCGACATAGACGAGGATGGCCAGGGAATCCGCGATGATGATGCCATCATCGTCGAGCACCGGCACCTCTCCGAACGCGTTGATGGCGAGGAAGTCGGGCTCTTTGTGAGCACCGGCTGCAAGGTCAACATTGATCAGCTCGTGCGGCACGCCGGCGAGCGAGAGGAAGAGGGCCGCGCGATGCGCGTGGCCGGATAGCGCAAAGTGGTAGAGCTTCATGGCTTGTCTCCAAATGCCAGGGATCAGCGGACCCGAAGGGTGCGGGAGAGGCAGTCGCGGACGCACGGGACAGTCTTGTGCCCACGTTCGTCCAGCACGAGCGCAGCTGCCGCGAGCGTGGCGGGGGTGATGGTCTTCTTCATGAGCTGCTCCCTGGCGTGAGTGGCTTCGGTAGCTCTTTCTCGCTCAAGTCAGACAGGGAGATAATCTGGCAAATATGCAGTTCATTATTGCTTTTTCTGATGATAATGATGGTCACGGAACAGGGAGCGATGATGGACAGGCTGCGGCAACTGCGAACCTTCATCAGCGTGGCGGAGCATGCGAGCTTTGCCGAAGCCGGACGCCGGCTGAACATGTCGCCGACCACCGTGACGCGTACGATCGCAGCGCTGGAAGCCAGCCTAGGCGTTCCGCTCTTGATGCGGACAACGCGCAGTGTACGGCTGACCGAGGACGGTGCGATGTTTCTGGAGCGCTGTCGGGCCGGCATTGCCGAGATCGATCAAGCCTTCGAGACCGTCCGGGGCGCCGGCCCTAGCCCACGGGGAACATTGACGGTCACAGCCCCGGTCATGTTCGGCCGGCTGTATATCCTGCCCATCATCACTGAAATGCTCACGCTCTACCCGGAGCTTCAGGTCCGGCTGCTGCTTCTCGACCGGGTGGTCCGGCTGGTGGAAGAAGGCGTCGATATTGCGGTCCGCATCGCCGATCTGCCGGACAGCGCGCTGCATATGCTGCGCATCGGGCAGGTCCGCCGGGTGCTGAGTGCGAGCCCCCTTTACCTCAGGGAAAGAGGAGAGCCCGCAACGCTCGCTGATCTGCACCACCATGATCTGATCGTGGTCGAAGATGAAGCCGGGCCCTATCAGGGATGCGGGTTTGAAGAGAGCCGACGGTCAGGGCGATCGCCGCGCCTCTCGGTCAACAACATGGACGCCGCCATATCCGCGGCCGTTGCCGGCCTTGGCATCATCCGGGCGCTTTCGTATCAGGTTGCCGACCATGTGGCAGCCGGAAGGCTCCAGAGGGTGCTGGTAGACGAAGCTGCGCCTATTCTCCCGATCTCCCTGCTCTTTCAGAGCGGAGGCAAGGACCGGCCCAATATCCGCGCCTTCACAGAAGCTGCCAGGCGCAGATTGAATGGCACCATCTTGTAGGTGCATGCGCCCGATCCATCATTTCCAGGTTTCGTGTGGCACACCCTGGCTCTTGCCAGAGGGAACGGCACGACCGTGCCACCACCGAACCTGGGCATCCGCGAACGCCGGCACACGTCCTGAAGCGGCTCGCTTGAGATCGATCAGACTTGGTCAAGCCGTGGACGGCATGTGAGGGTTTTCCCCGCCGACACCGTTGAGGGGCAGTTCAATAGGCACGACAGGTTGCTGCTGGGCCGGCCTCGCGTTATTCATCCGCATGCCTTACGTGCAAAATAATAATATCGCCGTTCGATACGAAACAGCAGGCAATACTGCGGGCCAACCACTCGTGCTGATCTTTGGGATCAGCATGTGTTGTGAGGACTGGTTTGAGCTTGGCTATGTTGAGCGGCTATCCGAAGATTTCGGGATAATCTGCATCGAACCGCGGGGGCACGGAAAAAGCAGCTGCCCAGTTGATCCATCTTCCTACGCCCTCTCGGCGATGACGACGGATGTCGAGGCGATCATCACTGCCTTGCGTTTGAAGCGCCCGCTGATCTGGGGTTACTCGCTCGGTGCCAAAATTGCACTGGCCACAGCCGGACGCGATCCCGCCGCTTATGCGGGATTGATCCTTGGAGGCCTTGAGCTCCATTCGAAGGTCGATCTGACGAACGATGTGGTGGCCGATACCCTCGCTCAAGGACCGCGGGCCTGGCTCTCCCTCTGGACGCAGATGTTCAGTGTGCCTCACGGCATGGCCAGCCGGCTTGCCGCGGCCAATACTCAGGCCCTGCGCGCATTGCGCACCGCCGAGGCCCAGTGGTGGACCCTGGAGTCCGTGGCTGAGAGGTTCATCGCCCCGGTGCTTCTCTACGCTGGCGAGCGATGCTTTTTCCGGGATGCGACGGTTGCTGCCGCTGAGCGCTTCCAGACCGCGCGTTACCTCGAGCGTCCGGGCCGGGACCATTTTGATCTGATGCCGGACAGTGCCTGGATCGTTGATGAGGTTATCCGCCAGTTCGCGCCGGGGCGCTGAGTTGCCGCGATCCACACCTCAGATATCTCGAAAGTCGCCGCACTGGGCCGTCAGCTTCATAGCTTCAACGCCATCGCCCGGGCGCCCCTTGGGCGTACCTATCCGGGCCATAGCTGACTGTCTTTATTCGCAACGCCAGGCGCGTCACAGCCAGTGCAGGCGATTTTCACGTTCGCTGCGCCCCGGTTGCAGCCACCTGCAAGCCCCCTCCAGGCGACCCCGTTGCCTCGCGCGTCGGCCCTTGGGTGATCCGGCTCTCGCGGCCCGGAGACGCCGCGCAGCCTTCCTGATGCCTCAGCCTCAGGCCTCCTCAGTAAGTAATGGTGATGGTCAAGGTGTCGCCGTATGTGCCCGCCGTCACGTTCTGCCGCTCATCGATCCGGCCGTAAACAGCGTAGTTGCCGCCTATCGCCGTGTCGGAAACCATGCCGGTGTTGCCCGAGCCGTCGCCCCACACCGTGCTCCGCAGCGGACTGGTATAGAGATTGTACTGTAGCGTGCCGTTGCCGTTGCTCATGGTGCGAGAGGAAAAATTGCCTGTCCCCTGACCCAGCGCGATGGTGTAGCTGGCAACGCCGTCGCACGACACTGCAATGTTGCCGACGCCATCGGCCGGCGCGGAGGACAGCGGATCATAGCCGCCGAACGCCACGCCGGGCGAGCTGACCGTGCAGGTTGCCGCGGCAGCGGACGCTGCCCCGCCACCGGCGAGTATGAGCGTCGCGACCATCAGGACCGCACCGCGCCGCATCCGGCGCATCAGCCGATCACTTTGCATTGAAGCTCTCCCAGATCGGGTTGCGGATCATCTGTTTCCGGCAGCGAGGCGGTAAAGGCGCAGCTTTGCCCACCCCAGCTTGCCTGCAGCGTCGTTGCCTTGCCCAGCCCGGTCACATAGGCAACGCCCCCAGGGGCCACAACAAACTCAG
>NZ_DATBUP010000211.1:0-10983 GCF_036515995.1 Pedomonas sp.
CTTACCCTTATGCCAGGAGCATGGATTTATCTCACACCCACGCTGGCAATCTACATGATCTTGCGCAGGGTGTCGAAAGGCCTCCCGCGCATGGTAACTCTGTCGGTCGCTGCCATACCACCGCTCGCAGCCGGTTTTGGCATTCCATGGTGGGCCAATGGGGTTACTGAAGAACGTGTCGAGGCCCTCCTCGCGCAAGATCACGGCGCCCCTCCGATATTGCCAGCAGGCCTTTCCATCACCCATGCAGTCGACAGAGGCTTAGGTTCGCCCGGCAAGTGCTGGGACACCTGCCAGCGGCTCTTATTCTCGCGCACGGCAAAGAGCTTTATTGAAGTGCCACTCGACCAGCTGTCGATGCGCGCCTCGCTGCCGACCCCTGCGCGCCGCTTTTCACTCGGGCCGATTGGACCGGAATGCAACAACGCGCGGTTACAAAGGACCTATGCCACGAGGGAAGAAATTGGCCGCGAAGTCCCACCCCCGCCTCCACTGCTCTCAGATAAACTGAAGGATTTCGCGCAGGAGGGATTGTGTTTGCATGACGATGCGGTGCGGGATGTACGCTCCGATGTCCTCATCGTCGAACGGTGGAACTACGATCCGGCTTTTCGCGGCTTCCGCTTCGAAGGTGAGGGTTGGCGCCTTTCACTTCATCCCATCGCTCCATTCAAACGCCGCGAGGTGTTCCAGCGCACGCCTTCAGGCCTCGTGCGGCTTATGCGCCATACTGAGGTCCGGTATGCGCGATTAGCGGAGCCGTTATGGCTGTCGCCAGGATTGAGTCTCGGAACGGCCAGGCCCACACACTGGGCTTGGCGCGATCAGGGTGTCGTCGGCAGGCCGATCAAAAGCTTCCAGCCCACCCAATGGAACGGGCGCATAGCTAACGATCTGACGGTACATGGCCTGCGTTGAAGCGTAGCCAGCATTCGCGCAAACGCAGCGGATGCGCAAACAATCCGATTACGGGTCATTTCGCCCTCAGCCGGAAGCGGCCCCATATTCGGCCTCAACCCCTGATCAGCTGGAGTTGATCTCCACGAGGTTTC
Organism: Pedomonas sp.; assembly: GCF_036515995.1. Classification (NCBI taxonomy): domain Bacteria; kingdom Pseudomonadati; phylum Pseudomonadota; class Alphaproteobacteria; order Sphingomonadales; family Pedomonadaceae; genus Pedomonas; species Pedomonas sp. The sequence goes on from NZ_DATBUP010000211.1 coordinate 1,053, forward strand.
CGCTGGGGTCCGTAACGAGCAGCTTGCCTCGTCGGCCTGACACTTCATCTGGCTCGACGCAGAGGCTGAACTCAACTCCAAGCTCCTGGAGCCTGTCTCGCACGAGCCGCCATTGATCTGGCGAGACAACATGGCCGAAGTGCATCTCGCGCCGTTGCGCGTCTCCAAACGTGGATAGCGGTTGGTCATGGAGCGTGATTTGGCCGCCGAAGGCATACACATTGGCGGCAGACTGGCTCAACATGACGATCCTGGCGTCGAAGCTCTTCTGGTAGAACTCCAGGCATGCCGCAAACCGGTTCACGGGGAGCGAGAGGTGAAACATCCGGGTGCCTCCTGATCGATGCGGCTGCATGATGATGGATGCAAATGTCTGCAATGGGGCGAAAGCTATCGCGCTGACGCCTGCCCAGCTATGTCTATTCTGCTTTCATGCAAGCTCAAACCTGCTGTTCTCATGCCAGCCAAAAGTCGAGGAACCGCCGGGCCGCAACGCGCCCTTCTAAGCCAATCCGGTCTTGGTGAGCCACTTTTAAAACCTGCCGTTCATTCATGCGGCAGGTCCAGTTGGGGAAGGACCGACCCTGGGACTTTCGGGGCCATCGGATTCGTGGCAACCGCACGTAGAAAGCAGACGTCGAGGAGCCCGCATTGGCACCTACCACTGCCCGCCGCTAATCGGGTCGTCTCACTTTGTGCCTGAAGGCAACCCGCTCCTTCATCTTCACCGGCGTGGATCCTCAACCAGCAGTTTGAACGTTGGCGACGCCGGGCGGCAGTTGCCCGCGCCGCCACGTTAAAAGACCTTATAACGCCGGATTAACCACGCCCTTGCGTGGCCGCAGGAACAGGATGATATCGGTGTTCACTCTTCTTCGCGCTTTCAATATACGTTGAAATAGCATGGAGACCTCGAACGCCATACGCCAACCGGGCCGGTGAGTGTCGATCCTCTCCAAGCGCGTATAGGATATGCGCGGCCTCCTTGTTAACGGGGCGAACGGCGCGCAATTCGGCCTGACTGATGAACCTGATCTGGTTCTCGACATCGGAAATGTCGTTTTCCTCGAAGAAGCGCTTGCGGCGGGCAACTCCGTCAAGCCTCCGGGCTTCGGCATTGTGCATGGCGACGATCTCATGCCGGAGCGTGCCGATCTGTTAATCTAGCGCATCAGCGTGGCATTTCGCATTTGCGGCTTCGGTTTTCGCGCGCAGGCCCCGAACAAAAGAACCGGCGCTAAAGCCGATCAGCAGCACGATGATCGCGGTTTCCATCATCAGAACGTGCCCCTCAGTGTCCCGCCTTCCAAGGGTCGATCACGGGGACGCCGGCCGCCTGGAAGGCGCTGGCGTCACGCGTGGCGACGGCGAAGCCGCGAGCGGTTGCGATGGCCGCAATATAGCCGTCCGGCGTCGGAAAACCCTTGCCTGCGTTACGCGCTGCAACGGCCAGACCTGCATAATGGCGGGCGGCGTCCGTATCAAAAGGAAGGATTCTGCCATCGAACAGGGCAAGCTGCCCATCGAGCGTAACGGCAAGCTTCTGCTTGCGCCGCCCGTCCGGCAGCGCGCCGATGCCGAACAGCAGCTCCGCAACGGTCACGCTGGAGAGATAAAGGGTTTCGGCGGCCTGATCATCCAGCCAGTCACGCACGGCGGGGGCTGGCTCCGGTTTCATCGCCTCGGACACGACATTTGTATCTAGAACGATCATTCAAAGCTCATTGGCACGGCGGGCGCCCGATCATGGGCCTGCTCCAGCGCTTCGAAATCGGCATTGGTCAGCCCGGCCTCGCGGCTCAACGCCGACAAGGCAGAGCCGATACGAAGTCGGTTAGCGGGACGAACCGCCGCTTCTAGAATGTTGCGCATTTCGGCCTCGGCGCTGCGGCCGTGCTGGGCCGCGCGCACCTTGAGAGCGCGGTGAGCCTCTTCGGACAAATTGCGAATGGTGACAGCGGGCATCCGATAGCACCTCTAACCATCTGATATCGACGATATCAATATAGACAAAATGCCATCAATTTGCAAGCTGCGACCTTACCAAGAGGTAGTATGCGTTGGCGACCGACTGCACGGGCGCCACGACTGCCCGCCCGAACTCCGCCAGGCGCAGGTGCCCAGCTTCCGCCTTCAGCCGCTGGGGGAAAATACCATCAAGCATGCGGTGGGGCTGGCCTTGCGGCCGGTCACGATCCGCCTGTCAGCGCAGGCGGACGGCAAGGACCTGGTTCTGTCCGTAGAGGACGACGGGCCAGGCGAGGGAGCCGAGCCTGCGGTGCTGCCAAAGACTATACGCTTCTGCACACGCCAACTCGCAACAACATCCTTCGGGCGACCATGGGGGCAATCGAAACGCGCGTTGCGCCGTGCGGTCTCATCCGTGTTCATCGCTCGGCCATCGTGCGGGCCGGCGCTGTACGGTCGCTCCAACACTCCGCCGCCGGAGCTGCAACCCTTGTGCTTGATGGCGGGATCGCCGTGCCGGTAGGACCAAGTTACCTGCCCGAAGTAACGAAGCGCTTCGCGCGGACCTGATAAAACGAACCAATAACTCCGGCGTCCGCTGATCTGCGCGGGAAGAATGAACTATCCGCCGAGAAACCGGGGCGATGTAAGGTATGGCCCGTCTGATCTTCGGATTGGATCGCGAACATGCCTGCCCCCTAACCGCCATTGACGGTTGCTTGGGGCCGGTAATGACCACTTGCATGCAATGACGGACCAAATCGCCAACATCTGAGAGCGATCGACATGACCTGCCGGTACCACGGGATACGCAAACTGACCCATGATGGGATTTAAAAGGCGTGCTGGCCTGCGCTTCAAATGAAAATGAACACCGCCGATCCCGCTCGTTTGATGATCCCTGACGCGACGTGAGCAATTGAGACCGGATCATGGCGGCTCCGCGCCCCAATTGGTCGCTGAAGCTCAAGTTGGCGGTTCCTGAAAGCGGATGCACGTCTCACCCTGTGATTTTCACGATCAAGAGATAGTTCGAATCCTTCCTGGGGCATCAAATACCACCGTCAGCCGTCGTGTTCTGTCCTAGCGTCGCACCTGCTACGCTGGCGTAGTAGGGCGGGCGGCCAACGGCGAAGTTGTATTTTGATCTTCTCATGCGGCCGCAGCTTCGCGTCCGAAATGGAAATGGATTGTAGCGGCTCTGCGCGCTCTAACAACGGACATTAGGTTGGGCGATATCACAGCGCCTCGACGAGCAGGTTGAACGCCGGCGTGGGCTGGTGGCCGCCATCCGGCATCGCACCAGTCCCTTTGGAACCGGTGAGAATCGATAGGACATCGCCGCCTGATTTATCCCGACGCACGTTGCTGGCATTGCCGGCCATTCTCACGCTGTCAGCGACCGAAGCCTGCGCGCAGGGCGGCAACGAGCAAGGCAGGAACGAAGTCCAGGGCGGGGATGGACCAGAAGGCGCGCCATCCCGGTTGCTCGTCGCCTATTTCACCCGCTCGGGGCATACGCATGTCATCGCCGGCACGATCAGACGCACCCTGTCAGCGCGGTTGTTCGAGATCTGGCCGCTGCGGGCAACTGGAGATAGAGCCTGGGTGGCAAAGTAAATTTTGTTCGTAAAATTCTGAACGCGGCCCTGCTCGCCTCGTTCTGTGTTGATGCCCGCTTTTTCCTGGCCCCCAGATCCTTACATTCTAATCCTGACGGGGGTCGGGCTGCTCATTGCTTTGGTCGCATGGCTGCCGCTCGCGCTTCGCAAACTGCCGCTGTCGCTGCCGATCGTGTGCATCGGTATCGGCGCGGCGATCTTCTCGTTGCCGCAGGTACCCCTTAGCCCGTTGCCGTACGAGTGGCCCCAAGTGACCGAGCGCGTCACCGAATTTGTTGTAATCGTCGCGTTGATGGGCGCCGGGCTGAAGCTCGACCGGATATTCAGCTGGCGGCGCTGGCAGGTCACGTGGCGGCTGCTCGCGTTTACCATGCCGCTCGGCATCGCGGCCATCACTGCCATCGGCAGCTATTTGCTCGGGCTGCCCCTGCTCGCGGCGCTGCTGCTTGGCGCCTGCCTTGCGCCAACCGATCCCGTGCTCGCTGCGGACGTGCAAGTCGGGCCTCCCAAGTCAGGCGAAGAAGACGAGGTGCGCTTCGGCCTTACATCGGAGGCGGGGTTCAATGACGGGCTCGCTTTCCCTTTTGTCAACCTCGCTATCGCGCTCGGCGCCGCTGCGGCCACGGGCGAGCCGTGGGCGGGCAAGTGGTTCACGCACAGCGTTCTTTGGGAAATCGGGGCGGGCGTGATCGGTGGCTGGCTGGTCGGGAAGCTATTTGGCTGGCTAACCTTTCATGTGCCGGTGGAGACGAAGCTTGCCAAAACCGGCGACGGCTTGATTGCCATATCTGCGACGCTTGTGTCCTATGGCCTCACCGAGATCGTGAACTGCTACGGCTTCCTCGCCGTGTTCATCACCGCGCTCACTCTGCGGGCAGCGGAACGCAATCATGACTTCCACCACGAGATGCACAATCTGACTGAGCAGGTCGAGCGGCTGGCGATGATGGTGGTGCTGCTGCTGTTCGGAGGCGCCATCGTCAGCGGACTGTTCGCACCTTTGCAATGGGTTGATGTGCTTGCGGCCGTGCTGATCCTTCTTTTGGTACGGCCACTTACGGGCTTGCTGGGGCTCGCCGGCTTTCGCGCAGATCAGTCGGAGAAGCTGACGCTCGCCTTTTTCGGCATACGAGGCGTTGGTTCCTTCTACTATCTGGCCTACGGCTTGAACCACATGACGCTGGCCGGCGCGGAGCGGCTCTGGGCGATCGTGGGCCTTGTCGCTTTGCTGTCCATCTTGCTACACGGCCTCACGGTGACCCCAATCATGCGGAACCTGGATCGGCAGCACGGTCGCGATCCCGACGCCGCAACGCCGCCGCCCGGCTTCCAAGGCCCGGCCGGAGAGACTTGAGGCAAGCCAACAATTACCTTCCCAAATGTCACCGTTCGCAGTCATGGAAGGATCACGGCTGGTTTGGCCATAGCCTCTTCTGTCCGGCCAAGATTGGAAACAGACATCGGCTTCCATAGCTTAAGAAGCGTCTGCTTACACGGCGGAAAACCCGTAAGTAGACGTTCCGCTTCCCGCTATTTGCGTCCGTTTTGTCGCTCGGCGAGTTCATGCTGATCCCAAAATCCGCCGTTCGTTCATCTCGCGTATGGCGGCACCCGTTTTCGCAGCGGATTCAGACCGGATGCCCAGTCATCCTCTTCGTCTCAAGAGCCAGGCTGAATGGGTGGCCACTTGACGGTCTCGAACTGTTTAAACGTGGCTTTGCCGGAGACTGGAGCATCGATCAGAGCGGTGCCCATACCGATAGGTTTCCTGGCGCCGTGGTTCATCTGATGCCGCGCAGTTACGGGTTAGGGCAAACTGGTAAATGCGACCGCGGCGGCGCCGGGTTTCGCGCCTCAGTGTTCAGTCCCGGCTGTACGCTCCACGACCGAGCAGACGGTCCACCTTGTCAGGATCGATCTCGTCGGGTTTGGTCAACCCTGCCGCGAGGATCGCCTTGGCCTCGTCCGCCCGCGAAACGGCGGGTCTCGCCGCGATGCGAGCCGTCCACTCTGTAAGCCGCGGGTAGGCCGCCTCAATCTCATCCCCGAGAAACATCTTGATCGGCCGCACCCAAGGGAAGTTCGCGATGTCCACCACGCTGTAGTCCGCTGTACCGATCCAGTCCCGACCAACGAGCCTGTGCTCCAGAACGTCCAGTACCCTGCGCACCTGCGAGCGGTAGCGCGAAAGCGCGTAGTCGTTGCCGGGGGGAGCGAAGCGCGCAAAGTGGATGAGCTGTCCCATCATCGGCCCCACGGTGCTCATCTGGACCATGAGCCACTGGATCGCCTCGCTCCTTTCAGCGGGGCCTGTCGGCATGAGCTGCCCTGTCTTGTCCGCGAGGTAGAGCAAAATGGCACCAGACTCGAACACGGTGTGCGACCGTCCGTCGGGACCGTCGATGTCGACGATCACGGGGATCTTCGAGTTTGGATTGAGCTCCGTTAGCGGTTGCTCGAACTGCTCGCCGGACAGGATATCGATTGGGATCGCTTGGTAGGAGAGGCCCAGCTCCTCGAGCGCGATGAGGACCTTTGATGAGTTGGCCGTGTCCGCTGCGTAGAGTGTGATCATTGCGGTCTCTCCGTAAATTGATTATCGATCGTTACATAAATCAGTCTATCCCTTTCAAAGCGGAGTCAACGCAATTATGTATGGACCGCTAAATAATTATACGGGAGATCCAGATGGCTGATCGCGGAAGGCCCCGCAGCTTTGACCGCCAGAAAGCGCTCGAGACGGCGATGCGACTCTTCTGGGAGCGAGGCTACGAGGCGGTTTCGTTGTCTGACCTCACTGAGGCGATGCGTATCCGGCCACCGAGCCTGTACTCGGCTTTCGGGTCGAAGGAGGCGCTCTTCAAGGAGGCGGTCGCACTCTACGTGGCCACCGAGGGCGCAGCGAACGCCTCGCCCTTCGCGGCGGCCGCCACAGCGCGAGAGGCCGTGGCGGTGCTCCTACATGGGACGGCCGCGCGGGTGGTTCGTGCCGGTGAGCCTGTCGGATGCCTCGTCGTGCTTGGCGCGCTCAACTGCACTGCCCAAAATGAGGGGATCGCCGAGTTCCTGCGGGAAATCAGGCGGCAATCGACTACATCGCTCCGAGAGCGGTTAGAACGAGGCCGTCTCGAGGGCGACGTCAGCCCGGAGGCGGACCTTGACGCGCTCGCGGACTACTACAGTTGCGTCGCGAGCGGCCTCTCCCTCCTAGCGCGGGACGGTGCAGGGCCAAGTCAACTCAGGGCCGTGGTAGATCTCGCCCTCTTGTCCTGGGACGCCGTGGCGGCTTCGAAAGGTTAACTGAGCGAGCCCGGTGATTTGAATCGCGAAGCATAGCTCCTGGTCGCCGCACTGTTCTCAGATGCTTAGGTCCTCGGCAGTTGCGGAGCGCTTGGCCATCAATTGCCAGCCTCAGTGATCAGGAGAGACAACGCATCATCGTCAAGATCACTTATGTCCAGCAGTACTTCGTATGGATCGCCCTGCAGCTTCAGCGCAGCGGCAAAAGCCGGTTCGGTCTTAAGACCCTCTCGCCTGAACGCCATCACGGTAGCGGCAAGGTTCTGACCACCCAGAGCGAGCAAGCGTTGCTCTAAGGTGAAATGACGCCATCCGGTTTGCTCGGTTACTGGTTTGGCCTGACCGAAAATCTCGAAGCGCCATTCTTGCGCTACAAAGGTGGCCACGACCGGTCGATCGGCACCGATCCACTGCCATATCCGGAATTCGGGATGCGATCTGAAGGACGCCCAGAGTACGGATGTGAACCGATCCGGGTCGGGGGCGTAGCAAAGGATATCGATATCACTCGTCGGAAGGTCGAGGCCCAATGGAGGAGTGCCAGCGACATGCGGATCGTGTTCAGCTAATGCGGTAAGCACGTTTGTGTGTTGAATAGCATCGCGATAGCTTGCTCTGCTCACGTCTCGGTCCCATCCAATCCGGTACTCCTGCAGCCATAGCAGAAAACTGAACTATGGCAGCTACCGAGATCGCTTGTACTGCGTCTCATTGCCGGCAGTTGGGCGCTCGCGCCCGTTAGACCGGAGGGCTGGCCAAGGTCCGCTATCTCAATCGCCACCCGAAACCTAACAATCTGCACCCGACCTAAAGCCGAGGAACCAGCGGACCGCAGCGCGCCCATGTGCGCCGTTCGGTGGGATCACAGCAGTTCTCAAAACCGTACAGTCTACCGGCTTTGAACCAGACCTGCTTCATGGCCTTATGCAGAGCGCACCATGGTCCAGTTTGTCCGGATCGTTATCAGGAACAAGAGCAGCTTAACCCCCCTGTCTGCCCAGTGCAAAGTGACGCCACTGCAGCTCCGCTCCAGGCCCAGGCGTTAATCAACTTGTTGTCGTGAAATCCCGCGTGAGATCAGGGACGCAACAAAAGCAGCCTTGCGATCAATTTCTTCCTGCGTTCTGGGAAGCGCTTCTCCTGTCGCCACCGCATTCACCATGTCCTCTGCAAGCAGCCAGAGAAAAAGGGATGCCACTTCATCGCAGTCCACGGTCCGGATCAGTCCACGGCGCAGGAAGCTTTCAAGATAACGACGCAATGGCTCTTGCTGGCGAAGCTTTTTGGCCTCTAGCATTGCCTGCCGGAACTCCGGAAAACGCTGACTCTCGCGGACACTGATTGCGGTGATCGCAATAGAAGCCGCCGTTCGGTTCAGGTTAAGAACTGTGCGGGCCCGCTCATAAAGGCCGTCATACAAGGACAGGTCGTCCGTATCAGCGAACTTCGCCCCCAGCGAGCGATCCGCGATTCTCTGGAGCACAGCCTGAAGCAAACCCGGCTTTCCGCCGTACTTGGCATAGATGGTCTGCTTCGAGACGCCGGCTTTCCTGGAGATCAGGTCGAGCGTGGCGCGCTCATATCCGAACTCGATCAGAGCCGCCTCGGCAATCGAAAGCAGCTCCTCGGTCCGCTTTTGCAGATCCGCGGCTCTGGGCCGCCCGGCTCTCTTCGTCAGAACTAAGTGCTTACTCATAAATCCTCTTGACGATTAGATCAGCGTCGAGCAACGTGCGTAAAAATCAAACGACTCATTACTGATTAACGCGCATCCGCGAAGCATGCAAACGGGTCATATCTGAGTAAAAGACAAGGGGGGAGAATTAAGTTGCGGAACATGACGGGTTTTGCGCAGCGTATCGGGCTGTGCGCGACGACAGCTATCGGCCTTTGCACTCCGGCCTATGCGCAGACCGAGAAGCAAACTGAACCGACATTTGACGATATTGTTGTGACGGCAACACGGCAGAGCCAGCGCCTGCAGGACGTGCCGATGGCGGTCGATGTCACGACCGGCGAACAGATTGGACGCCTTTCAATTCTGAATGTAAGTGATATCCAGCAGCTTTCGCCTGGTTTGCAGATAACGAATACCACCGGCCGCAACAACACCGCGACGCTGCGCGGCGTCTCGTTCGATCCTGACAGCGGCGCGTTTCCGGCCGTTGAAGTTTACTTCAACGAGATGTCCGTCAATGCCCAGCAGACGTTTGCCGCACTATACGACATTGCACAGATTGAAGTGCTGCGCGGGCCGCAGGGATCGACCCGCGGCAAGACCGCTCCGGCTGGCGCAATCACGATTGCAACGCGCCGCCCTGACTTGAACGAGGTTAACGGCTATGTCCAGGGAACGGCAACAACCCGCGATGCCTACAATCTGCAGGCCGCCGTATCCATCCCTCTTAAATCGGATGTGCTCGCGGTGCGGGCGGCCGTACTGACCGACAAGAACCGCGCCAACTACGTGCGCAATATTCACACTGGCGAACGCTCCCGATCGGAGACGAAGAGCGGCCGCCTCAGCGTTGCCTATGAGCCTTCGGCAGATTTCCGAGCTGATGTTGTCTATCAGTATCTCGACATCGACTCTCGAGTGTTCCAGCAGGTTGTCGGTGCCGGCAACCAGCCGAGCCTGCTTGATCCCAGCCGCAGTGGATGCCTCAGCGGTGCTCCATGGCAGCTGCCTGGTCGCCCCAGGCGTTGTCGATCACATAGCGCCAGCTGCCGTCGGCCTGGCGTCGGGCCACCTCGGCCGTCGTGGCGCCCAGAGCAACCGGACTGCCGTCCGGGCCGGTGCCACGCAGCGACCAGGTGTTGGCCAGATAGGCCAGCTCGCCAACGGTGACCACCAGCTTGGTGTCGAGGGTGATGCGGCCCTTGAGGGACAAGAAGCCCTGAAGGGCGGCGCGGGCCTGTTCGATGCCGTTGGCCACGCTGCCCGGCTGGGCGATCAGGGCGGCGTCGGGCTCATAGAGCTCCAGGAGGCCGTCCAGGTCGCCGGCGTTGAAGCGGTTCTCGAACAAGCGGTGGATCTGCTC